>JBFZEZ010000487.1:0-5497 GCA_041306585.1 Spirochaetota bacterium
GCCCAAGCGAAGCATGTCATTTGATGATGATGATTTAGACAATAAACGACATGATCTCCTTCCTGGAAAAATTGCATAAACAAAACACTTCTAGAAATGTTTACTGACAGCGTAGTATCTGTTATCTGTACATTATTTAAACTATGAGAGGTATCACCAAATAATAAATAAAATCGCCATGCCTGCTTTAAAAAAAGAGGCATGGCGATCGTGTAAGAATTATAATGTATTGAAAAAAGTCTGCACATAGTCAGGGAGAGAATTCATGGACACAAGGGCCAGATTTTTTTGATATGATATATGATCAAAGTAATTCACAAGTAGAAAGTTCACCTTTTTTTCATGAATATAAGCAGTCTTTAAAAAATATTGATCGTGTGTAACTATATATTTATTCGTAGTTTCATAAATTGTTTGATTAATATTTGAACCACTCACTTTCCCAAATTCATTTTCATAACTCTTCTTTAAAGGATTAAAATCAGTTGCATTTTTAATACACTTCATTATATCAGGATCATTAGTATCTGTTATTTCGACCCAATTGTTATTGATTTTTTTCTTGAAAATTGTTGAATAATAGTTAAAGTAAATTTTTTTATTTTTTATGACATTATAATGAGTTTTTATTTTTTTATAAACAACTTCTGCATCACTATCTTCTTTAAATTCTCCCGTTGCACTATATTCAACTGTAGAATCGATAGCAAAAACCCTGAGAGAGTCCATATCGAAAGTTATTGATCCTTCCGCCTTAGGCCCGTCATACCCCTCACTTGCAGTATTAAAACCTAATGCAATGACTGCAATCATAAAAAATCCCCAAAAATTATTTTTCATAACGACTCCTGAATTTTTAATTACATTTGCTCTTTTTCTTTTTATTTTTTAATTAGGACAAGCTATTTTTAGAGCTAATTTTGTCAAACTAAAAATTTAAAAAAAAATAATTTTGGGAGGTAATGGCGCTATTTATAAGATTATTCTTATTATTTTCAAAAATACAATTGACAATTGTAGCACCATATGGAGAGTGTCCTTTATTAGAGCTTGTTTAGCCAAGCAATTTTTGAAACATGTACATTTAATATAATATTACACATGAAAAATTTTTTTTGTATATTTTATTTTATTTTACTGGTCAGCATAAATGTTTCACTTTATGCCCAGGAAGCTATTATCAAATCTGCTGATGGAAGCGTGTCCGAAGCTCCAATTGACGAGGAAATGTATCAAAAAAACCCGAAAAAATATATTAAACAGGAAAATTTTAAACTCGAACGCAAAACAATAATTCTCCTGAAGATTCAATCAGTTAACTGCCCTGAAATGTTCGGCAGTACCATTACAGAAATTATCAAAGAACGAGTTAGATCATCGAATATTCTGATTTTAAAAACCAAACCCAAAATGGATTTGACGATTAACCCGGAACAAACCAATTGCAACGAGATTTCCTGTGCCGTTGATGCTGGAAACTCTTTCGGTGTAAAAAAAGTCATCATCGGCACGATAACAAAAGAAGAGACCAATTATAACTTGAAAATTGACGTTGTTGATGTTGAAGGACAAATAATAGAAATAAACGTCCCTTCACGTTCATCTGAAATCAGTGATTTTGGAAAAATTATCGATGAATCAATTGATATGATAGAAAGGACTTACTATGGGGTTTCGCAAATAACAGGAAAAGTTGACCTTGGTTTTGGTGGTGTTTTTATATATCCTTTTGCCGATATGACAAAAGGTGCCGGGTTAGGCGGGGGGGCATACATCAATACGAATGTTTTTATTAAAAAGCCATGGGGTATGCTTTTCTCGATTGGATTGTATGGTTTTAAATCTGAAATGATATCTATACGAAAAATATTTATGATGCCGGTACAGGCATTTTTTTCGTACACATTCCTCATCGGCCTCAGGATCAGGTTTATTCCTGCAATCGGTGGTGGTTTTATTTTCAGCTACATTGAGCATGATTACCTTGAATACAGGCCATCCGGTGATTATAACTATCAGCCGGAATATTTTATTAATCCGATAGTGAGCGCACGTGCTGAAATTGATATTCTTTTAAAAAAATATTGGTATCTTGTTTTGACCCCCTTTTATTCTTTCCTGATTGGCGAAAACGCAAGGAAGGGACATACGGTGGGCGTGGAAGCGGGAATTAAAATTTTATTTTAAAAAAGGAAGTAATATGAAAAAGATTCTTCTTCTTGTAACCATTTGTATGATCACAATCTTCTCAGTAGGATGTAAAGATGTCATAGAACAGGGGATGTTCAAGGACGCAGGGAATGAAAAAGGAAAATGGAACTCTACCATCTGGGATGAAAGTCAATGGCAGTGATGCGTCAGGTTAATCATTGTTCATGTAAAGATTTTCAACTTCATTCAAGTCTTTTTTTATGGTTTACTGACCACAGTCTCACCGCTGCGGAATGCCCCGAGAATTTTTTTTGGGCGCATGCCAATTATACAATGACATAAAACCTTTTTTTGCTATGTGCACATAAAATGGGGTTGAATTCAACTCGCCTCCGTTCCTGTGACGATAATCAAGGACTTACAAATAATTTTAGCCAGTATAAATTTAAGAGGTCATTTCCAGGGGGTATCTATCCATGTCATTCCCGCGCAGGCGGGAATCCAGAGGTTTAAGTTATTAAGTAATAGAGGAATAAGCCTTGAGAAAATCAAGATGGATTCCCGTCTTCACGGGAATGACATGGAATAGATTTTTACCCCTTAAAAATGACCTCTTACGTATAAATCCTCATGAATTCAGGGGGATGAGTTTGATATCTTCTTGTAAAAAAAAAGCTTGCAAATGTATTCATGAAGAAAATTAATAAGCCGAATTCAACAGTATCATATCAGGAGTAAAGAACCACACACATGGCTGTGAAAAAGACATCTTCAGCAAAAAAGGCTTCGGATAAAAAGACATCTGAAAAAACCGAACAGGCCGCACTCAAAAAAGTGATGGGTGCCGGTGGTTCAACCAAAAAAAAGGCACCCAAAAAGGCCGCGTCGCGAACGCATCCTTTCGCAATCCTCCTCATTATGGGGCTTGTGGCCGTGATTATTTTTATGGTCAACAAGCTGTATTTTTCGAAGGACGAAGTCCCGGCATCAGCTGTGATATCATCGGATAGCAAACCTGCGATCGCAATTAGGGAGATGAGGCGTGATGCGATCGGCGATAATGCGGAACAACCGAAAAAAAAAGGGGAAGATCAGAAGGACATCCCCGGGAGAGCGGTTTCCAGGCAGGTGAAGAACCTGGAAACTAAAAAAGTAAAAGAATCACAAGGGCCTGACGAGAAGATCGAGGCCCCGAATGAGGATCGGAAAAAATCGGCCCCACCTCAGAAGGCAGTGAAAATCTACCTCGTCAGGTTCGACGAAAGGACCGAAAAAACGAACCTGATGCCCGTAAGCCGCACGGTTGATGCATCAAGCATGCTTGAGGAGTCATTAAAAAAATTGATTTCAGGCCCAACCCCTGATGAAGAGAAGCGGGGTTTACTTACCGCGATACCCAGGAACTTGAGACTCAGGGGGATAAAGGTAATCAATCGCACGGCAGAAATCGATTTCAATTCTGTGCTTGAGGAAGGGGGTACCGGGAATATTCTGATTCATCGGATCGACCAGATCATATATACAGCGACCCAGTTTAATACCGTGAAAAACGTGATAATCAAAGTCGACGGAAAGAGGAGGCGGACCCTTGGAAGCGATGGCCTTTCTATCGGTGCTCCCCTTTACAGGGGTAAGTGAATGCAGGAATATGAAATCGAGATAAAAGCATATTGCGATGACCAGATGAGCGTTATTCGGTCTCTTGAAGGAATGGGAGCTGAAAAAATCGGTTCACACACCGAGACTGATGTATACTTTAATCATCCGTCAAGGGATTTCAAGGTGACTGATGAGGCCCTTCGGATCAGACGTATGTGCGGAAAAAATATTCTTACTTACAAGGGGGCCAAGATCGGCACTGCCTCGAAGACACGTATTGAGGAGGAGGCTGAAGTATCCGATTTTGATGTTATGAAAAGGATTCTGTTCCACCTTGGTTTTATTGAAACGGGCATGGTGCTCAAAGAACGAATGGTATACCGTGCTCATGGGATTGAGATCTGCATAGACAAAGTAAATGGTCTCGGATGTTTCGTGGAGCTTGAAAAAAAAGGGGTCGATATAAAGAGCGTGGAAGAAGAACTTTTTATCCTGGCTGAAAGGCTTAATCTTTCGAAGTTTGAGAGACGGTCATACCTGGAACTGCTTCTCTGCTCCGGGTAAAATGTAGCCCGGTAGAAAATTATTTCCTGCAGGCCATGTAAACTGCGGAGCGTCCGCCAATCCAATCCTCGAAAATGTCCCCGGGGTCGAATCCGGCCTTTGTAAATATCTGTTTCGATGATGAGCTTACTGCATGCGCGGTAAAACGGCTGTAATTTGCCGATTTTGTGAGGTGCATCAGGAGGAGGGTCCCCAGCCCGCGATTTCTGAATTCGGGTTTCACCGCAATATCCACAATATACAGGGTATCATTTTTACCGCAGTGACCGTCGAATTCGAGATAATCGAGCTCTTCAACTGGTAGAGCGTGCAGGAAACCGGCGATCGCTTTACCGATTGATACCATGAGGAGAATTGAGCCGCGTTTGTCTAAATTTTCCTGAAAATCTTCCTCTGAGAATTGAAGTTCTTCAGGAAAGGATTCACGTTCGATTGAGAGGATGCTCGACTTGATTGACGTCCAGTGGTTTTCTTTTTTGATTGAGATGTCGTGCGTACTTGCTTCTGATTCCATACCTTAATGAAAATACATCACCTTAATTTTATATATTAGTAAATTGCCGTAATATACTGTTTCCTTGAAAAAATTTTTATCAAACCATATCCAGTAATACCCAGCGTAAATTACATAAAAAAGACCGACAACCGTGATAAAAAGTCCGAGCCATTTCCCCATGTAGACCCTTCCGAGTTGGACAAAAAGGGCAATGGTTCCTTGGGAAATTTTTTCAATATTAGTAATGACTACATAAAAGAGAAGAATGGTGATAAACATCCCGATGAGTACCACGAGATGTACATTGAAATATCTGGTAAGATTAAGGACGTAGTTATTGATCAGGTTAACAAGAAATTCAGCCACCAGGATTGATGAAACGGCAAGGAAAAAACGAATAATTCGATTTTTATAAGGAATCTCTGAACCCATATTTTATCTCTTATTATTTAATAAAATTATTATATAGCATAGTTGTAATTTGTCAATACATATTCCTATATCATTTGATATGAGACATAAAAAAGATACATCTGACCCTCCGGTACTGAGGAGGGGTCTCAATAATTATTTATCGTAATTGATACCCTGCCTTGCCGAGGTCTGTGATCACCTTTTTTTGAATGGAATCGATTTCATCCGGCGCCAGGGTTTTGTCTTTTGCGGCAAAGATCATCTTTATCGAAA
>JBFZEZ010000488.1:0-9265 GCA_041306585.1 Spirochaetota bacterium
ATATATCGAAGTCCCGGGTTCATGGTCAAAAAATCCAATCAACGGCAAAAGAATATCCCCAAATGGATTCGCGACGTATCGAATAACTATTGCAACTGATAAGCTTGTGCAGAATAGCGGATTTTCAATTAAATTTCCTCCGGTATCAACCGCATATAAAGTTTTTATTAATGGGAAAGAGTTGTCAATCGTTGGTAAACCTGGAATTAATAAAGATGAAACCATACCGCGTGATTCATATAACATAGTAAATTTTAATCTTCAACAACCGGATAATGAAATAATTATTCATGCGGCAAATTTTCATTTCTATTATGGCGGGTTAACTGCACCCCCTACAATAGGAACGTCGCATCAAATAAATCGAGAAACAAATAAAAATATAGCTCTTGAAATATTCTTATTGGGTAGTTTCCTTATTATCAGTTTGTATCATCTCGGTATGTATGTTTATAGAAAACAAGATACATCCTCCTTGAATTTTAGCATGTGTTGTATTGTTATTATTGTGTATACGTTATTGAGGGGTGAATTAATTTTATTGTATTTTAATGATATGGTGCCGTGGCGTTTGTATAAAGCATTTGAAAATATTGCAATAACTTTAATACCTCTGTTTTTTTTACAATTTATTTTTTCTCTGTTTCCAAAAGAATCAAATAAGATGGTGTTTGGTGCAATTAGATATATTTTATTAATTTTAATAATTTTAAATTCATTCATATTAATACCTATATCATTTTATATCGATAATTTTGGAAATTTATTAATTCTTTTTGCTGGAGTTTATTGTGTTTTGATAATTGTGAAGGCGATAAAAGGAGCTGAAGATGGCGCATGGCTTATTTTTATAGGGTTCATTATTTCATTTTTAATTACAATAAATGATATCTTGTATGTTCAGAAATTTATCAATACAGGTTTTTATGGAGCATTTGGTCTTTTTGTATTCATACTTTTCCAAGCCCTGTCCCTCGCCATCCGCTTCTCCAAAGCATTCTTAACCGTGGAACACCTCTCCCGCGATCTGGAAGAGAAAAACATCCGTCTCCTCGAGCTCGATAAACTTAAGGATGAATTCCTCTCCAACACATCCCATGAACTCCGCACCCCCCTTCACGGGATCATCGGGATAGCTGAATCGTTATACGACGGCGCACTGGGGTCCCTTTCGGATGCCGTTAAAAATAACCTCGATATGATCATTTCAAGCGGGTCAAGGCTTTCTCACCTTGTGAACGATATTCTGGATTTTTCAAAATTAAAAAACAGGGACCTGGTGCTCCTGAGGCGCGCAGTGGACATACGAGAGCTTGTTGAAATTGTGCTGAAGCTATCGGCCCCTCTCGTTACAGGGAAGGACATTACATTAATAAACAATATCCCCGGCTCTCTTCCCTTGGTATGGGGCGATGAGGAACGGCTTCAGCAGATTTTCCACAATATTATCGGCAACGCCATTAAGTTTACCGAAAAGGGGAGCATTGAAGTGACCGCTCATCTTGAAGGAGACTGCCAATCCGGAACAGACTTTCTTTTGGATGGGTGTGTTGTGATATCGGTGAGGGACACCGGGGTCGGAATACCAGAAGATAAACAGCAGAGAATATTTGAGCCGTTTGAGCAGGCTGTCGCCTCCACAACACGTGAGTTCGGCGGTACCGGCCTCGGGCTTTCAATAACGAGGAAGCTTATTGAGCTCCACGGAGGGGCCATCCGGGTTGAATCACAACCGGGCGTCGGTTCCACATTCAATTTTTCCATTCCTGTTGCTCCCCCTGATCTCGAAAAAAAAGACGAGGGGGGGAGGCAATTCAATCGTCTTGCCATCGATACAACCTTGCAGCGGGGCGAGGAGAGGCGTTTTGGTGACGATTTAGTAGAGGAAGAAAACAGGCGCAGAAATGCACTGCGGGAAAGGCGTGAAATGAATATCTCCGGGACGCTGGACGGGGTGACCGTGCTCGCTGTTGACGATGAGAGCGTCAATCTCCAGGTGATTGAAAACAACCTTCATCTTGCCGGGGCCGAGGTCATCTCCGCAATTTCCGGTGATGATGCCCTTGAAAAACTGGAACACTGCAAACCCGATATTATACTTCTGGACATCATGATGCCGAGGATGAACGGCTTTGATACCATGGAAAAGATTCGTGAAAAGCACAGCAAGGAAGACCTCCCTGTTATTTTTCTAACAGCAAAAAATCAGGTCTCGGACCTCGTGCAGGGTTTCTCCCAGGGGGTTAATGATTACATCGTCAAGCCCTTTTCTAAAAACGAACTCATCACACGCATAAGCTTTCATGTCAGCTTTAAGAAAGCAATTCTTGAGAGCAGGCAACTTATGCTCCTCGAAAAGGAACTCGAGGTCGCCCGCCGGATCCAGCTCGCCGCCCTTCCGCAGGGCCTCCCCCAGCTGAAACATTTTTCCGTCGCCGCCCGCTATATTTCCGCGGAGATTGTCAGTGGCGATTTTTATGACATCCACGTGCTCGATGAACACAGGATCGGCTGCCTTGTCTCTGATATCACCGGCCATGGGATATCATCTGCCATTATTGCATCCATGGTCAAGGTCATTTTTCACACGCAGCGGGACATCGCCGATGACCCGTCAAAATTCCTGGAAAAGATGAATGCATATTTAACGGGGAACATCGAAGATAAATACATGACAGCCGCATACGCCTATATCGACCGGGAGAAGATGAAGCTGTTTCACGCGAGCGCCGGACACGAACCGCTGATTATTGCAAGGGGTCCGCAGAAGGAGTATATACTTTCCAAGCCCAGGGGGCACATCATTGGTATCGCACGTTCGTCGGTATTTGAGGTTGAAGAAGTCGACCTGGAAATCGGCGACCGCATTATATTCTACACCGATGGTATTATCGAGAACTTCAACAGTAAACGCGAGCAGTTCGGCAGGGAAAACCTGGAAGCCCTGATTCGCGAAACAAGCGAACTCACCCCGGAAGAATGCATTAACGTCATCATCCACCGTATGAAAGAGTGGAACGGGAAGGATGAGTTTAATGATGACATCACGATTGTCGTGATCGATATCAGGTAATTGTCAATTATCTTTGTCGGCGACTTCGTGTTCGATCGCCTGTTGTACAAGTTGGTTGAGAGATATCCCTTTCAGTAATGCCTTGTGAAGCGCTTTCTTGTGTAATTCCGGTGTTATTCGAATATTAAAATTTCCTTTATATGATTTATGAACCGGCTTTTTTCTGGTTTTGCATATTTCGACATAATCATCCACCGCTTCCTCAAAAGCCTGTGCCAGTCCTTTGACATCTTCCCCTTCGAAAGTGACAAGGTCGTTGATCCCTTCAATTTTACCGAAGAAAATGGAATCATCGGCATTGAAATGCACTGACCCGATAAAATCTTTATATTGGATAATGTCTTTCAATGTATCACCTCCATATTCTCTAATTCTTCGATGATCAAATCTATTTGATACCTTTTTAAAATTGAACCCGGATGAGGTTTATGAAGCCTGATTATATGTTGAGTTGCTTCATTATAAAAAGCTGCTCGTGAACCTGATGTTTTTCCGAGAGATAATTCGATATAACCGAACCCGTTCAATAACGTTTTTAGCTCATTGTAGGAAAAGTCTCTGGGCTTCGACTGCAGGCGTTTTAATAATTTTTCATGTTTACTCATCAAAACAATTATTCGATACGCAATAATAATTTGCAACTAATTTTTAGTTGCAAATAAATTTTTTTTGGCGCTAGGTCCTTTTTTTTTGGGGGGTAATCATAGGCTCTGTCCCCCCTGTGTCATCCCCGCGCAGGCGGGGATCCTTGATTTCGCGTCTGCGAAAATGGATTCCCGTCTTCACGGGAATGATGTGGATTTATCCCCTGATCAAATCCCCCAGCGACATCCCCCCGATAATTTTCCTCTGGCCCGCGCGGATATCGTTGAAGAGCTTCGTGCAGACCCCTTTCAGCTCATCCCCCCGAAGCGGACCCGGCACCTCCAGGCTGAACCGGCTGATGGTCTCCATGACGTCGGCGAGCAGGATGCTTTTCGAGTTCGTCGACGGGAGGTATTCAGTGTCGCCAGACTGCATGATGAGTTTTTCCCTTACAAAGAGGGAAAGGAAAAAATCGGCCTGCTCTGACCCGCACCCTCCGGTTTTTATGAGCTCATTGTAGGCGCTCGGTCCCTTCCCGGATTCGAATTTTTTATAGACCGCATGAAGCAGGGAAATGCCGTAATACACCTGAATCGCGTCGTGCTTTATGAAAATCCGCTTGAGTCTCTCATAGGTCTCGGGGTGCATGAGGGTGTATGCGACCTCCGCCCCGTACAGAATGATGACAGACGACGCGTAGACCAGAAGGAGGAAGAGGGGGATTGCCGCAAGTGCGCCGTACACGGCAAAGGTGCTGTCGGCAAACCCTTTGATATAGATGTTGAATGAGAAGATGAACGTGACCCACACTGTACCAGTGAACGCGGCCCCGATCGCGGCTTTTGTAAGCGCGACCTTCGTGTTCGGGAGCGATATGTAGGCGAGAAAGAAAACCAGCCATATGAATATGAAGGGTGTGAGGAAATTGATTGCGATCACCAAAAAGCTTTTCCCTTCCCGCCCTTTCCATGATTTCATCTGCCCGCTTCCCTGCATGATCATTCCGTTATCACCCACTGCCCAGAGCCTGCCTTTGTCGAAAAAGAGCCTGTTGATCCTGTAGGTCGGGAGTTCAGCCTTCTGCCAGTTCTCTCCGCCGTCTTCAGTGCCGATGATGAGCCCGCGGTCGCCGGCGACAAAACCTTTTTGAGCATCAAAAAAATAGAGGGCGTAGTAATCGCGTTCCATAAATTTTTTCTGTTCCCAGGTCTCTCCGCCGTCTTTGCTTGTGATGAGTATCCCTTCGCTCCCGGCGATCCAGATTTTTTCCTTGCCGGTGAACTGGCACGCGTTCAGGTCCACATACAGGTTTTTACGTTTCGCAATCTCGAGCCGGCGCGGCTCCCATGTGGCCCCGGAATCTTTTGTCACTGCGATATATCCGCTTTTCCCGGTGATGATGCCGTTGTTTTTATGGAACGCGATGGAGGTGAAGTTCACGTTTATATCGTTCCATTCGAGCATTTTCCAATCCCGGCCACCGTTTGTTGTGTGAAGTATCCGGCCTGTGTCTGCGGCAATGAATCCGCGGTCCTCATCGATCATGCGTATGGCGTTCAGGTTGCCGTCGCCGAACTGATTGAGCTGCCATGTTGATCCGTTGTCGGAAGTGGAAAGAATAATGCCGTCCCTGCCGATGATCCATCCTTTTTTCCCTATGAACTGGATGTCCGTGAATTTTTTCTTTTTGAATACGATCGGTTCTATGCGGTCGTCCCTCTGGATGAATTTTTTTTCCCGGCCGTCGTAGCCGAATATCTTCTGATTGTCGAAGTCGATGGTGTCGGTGTCAAGTTTCATGAAGGATAGTTTCTGGTCTTTTGCGTGGAGGATGGTCGACTTGTTCCCCACGACCCAGACCCCTTTGTCCTTTGAAATGAAAGCCGACTGATAATTGGGAGACGACAAAACTTCAGAAACGATTGTCGCGGCGGTGGTCCCCACTACAAGCAGGAGGGGCCCCAGGGTGAGCGCCGCCCAGTAATATATGAGCTTGAGGTAAAGAGGGCGCTGTCTTTCGGTCTTCCAGATGTCGTTAAATGATTTTTCCAGGGACCTGAGGAGTGCTGTTGCAGAGAAAATCAGGAACACGCCGCCAATGATCCCGACTTTGCCGGCATTGTCGATCATGCCGGAAATTGCGGAAATTATGAAATCGATATTCAGTTTTATGTTGTGCTCGAGCATAAAGAGCTGGATTTTCGCGAATAACCGTTCCTTCTGGCTCTGAGCGCTTTCGGTGCCTGTATACACAGTGAGTATCACCGTGAGGGTGGGGATGAGTGAGATGATCACCGTATAGGCGATTGAAGATGCCTTTGTGAGGCAGTCGTCCATCATGAACTTGCGGGTCGATACAATAAACACCTTGATCAGGTTGACCGCCTTGACCACCGCCGTATGGTAGGCCTTCTCCCCCCTGCTGATGGCGTCGCTCAGATGGATTATCCTGTCTTTAAGGGCGGCAAGCCGGATAGTAATCGCCTTCTTTTTTTCTTTTTTCGGTGTTGTCATGGAATACGCTCCTTCCCCTAACATATGTCATTCCCGCGCAGGCGGGAATCTGTTCTGTCATTGATTTGTTGATCACACTCAAATTTTTCGGGTATATTTCTGTATTATAGGCGAATGATTCAGGGGAGGTCAATTAGAATTTTATTCGGTTGTTATTTTTGGCTTGGCACGTTTTTTATTGATGGTAAGCAAAGTAATTACTTAATAAAGATAAATCGTCAAAGTCGAGTAATTAATAATTGACATATACAAACATTGTATGTATATTTTCATTATATTATATTGAGGATTATATGAATACAAATACGGTAAATATTTCTTTTCGAAAGGATCTTCTCAAGCAGATTGATCAAATCGCAAAAGAGGAATCACGGACCCGGTCTGAACTCATCAGGGAAGCTGCCCGAATGTACATTGAAAAAAAAAATAAATGGAAAACAATCTTTAAATATGGTACCGATGTTGCCCAAAAACAGGGTTTGTCTGAGGCCGATATTAATAATGAAATATCCAAATATAGAAAATCCAAGAAGGCTTCTTTTTGATCAAAGTTGTTCTCGATACCAATATCTATATCTCCGGTATTCTTTTTACCGGGAACCCGCGTATAATTCTTGATTTGGCCATTAAAGGCAGAATAAAAGTATGTATCTCGTCGGATATTATTACCGAGATCAAGGATGTTCTTTCCAGAAAAAAATTTGGTTTCCCGACTGAAATTATCGAAACAATCATTCGTGAAATTGAATCAGTAACCACATTAATTACCCCTTCGAAGAAGTATAAAGTTGTATCCCGTGACAATGATGACAATATCATTATAGATTGTGCTGCTGAGGCACATGTTGATTATATCATTACAGGCGATAATGATTTATTATCCCTCAATAATTATAACGCAATCAGAATTATTAATCCTGCTGAGTTTATTGAAATGTATAAGCATAGTCATTTGTAAATAAACAATTAGCTTGATAATCGACAGCAATGTCGGGATTTGATTTTTTCAGACCGAGGACCATAACGTAAGCCCCCTCGGGGGGTTGGGAGGTCTTCATGAATAATGGATGGAAATACCTACAAAATTAATTTCTTACCCTCGAATATGGCATATATTTGATTTTTTTTACATTGACAAAATTTTGTACGTAAAATATAGTGTCACCTTCCATTGAAATTTTTTTATTACATAATAAAGGATGTGATTCGTATGACCCAGCCATTAGAAGTCGAAGTTAATGGTGACATTGAGAAAGCTTTTAAAAATCTGAAGAAAAAGATGGCGTTCGAAGGTATTTTCAAAGAACTGAAGCGCAGGCGCTACTATGAAAAGCCGAGCGAAGAGAAAAAGCGCAAGAAAGAAGAAGCTGAGCGCAGACGCCTGAAGAAAATGCGAAGGATGAATTTTTCAGGTTCCAAAAGCTCCAAAAGAGTCAATGCACCCGGCGGCAAAGAGGGCGGTTTCAACAATGCTGCTGAATAAGACATGAGATCTTACATTTATAACTAATGGTAAAAATCCGGCTCTGCCGGATTTTTGTTTTTATCGGTATCATTTTTAGAAGGGAATGTCCTGATCGTTATTACAAGGGGGGTTTATAACATGCCCCTCTATCAAATCAAAGACCGCAGACCGACTATTGGTGAAGGGGCCTGGATTGCCCCATCGGCCAAACTCATCGGTGATGTCCGCATCGGCAAAAATTGTTATATCGGCTGGGGGGCCATAGTGCGCGGGGATTACGGCACTATCATCAATGATTCCGTAAACAGCCCATCGGGTGTTGCTGGAATATTATGTATTGTTCCTCAAGTGAAGATATTCCGCAACTGCTTTGAGAAGGGTGATCGCCGTCAGTACCGTGCAGTGGACGTGATCATCGGGCAATTCATTAATTTCCGCCCTTATTTGTGCCGGGGATATGGTTAAAACGTCATCGATTTTTTTTCCTGCCGCCAGCTCTGCTGTAGTTTCGCCGCAGATTTTGGTATGCTCGCATCCTTCTGTATAAAATCGAATGTCAACTATTGTATCATCAGTGATTGTAAGGTAGAATTCAATTTCATCAGCGCAGACCCCTTTTTCCCGGGCTGCCGCATCCGGTGCATTCATTCTACCGAAATATTTATAATCCGTTTTGTACATATTGTAAACAACCGTATTTGGAAATCAAACCGATGAACAAATCTTCACGTTATTCTTCATGACAACCATGCTCGTGCTCATGACAACCGACACCTGAATCAACAACCGCGCCTCCGAGCCATTTTTCTGTGACGGCTTTGACATCGCCGGAACACCCTCTCACGACTTTGATCCCATGACCGTTTAACACCTGCACTGCGCCATCACCCATGTTTCCTGCCAGCATGATGCCCACTCCCATCTGTGAAAGGGTCTGCACGATGTTCGATTTGCATCCGCACCCTGCCGGGGGGTTGACCCGCTCCTGGGAAATTATTTTATTGTCTTTATCAACGGTAAAAACCGTGAAATACTCGCAATGCCCGAAATGGGCGTCCACCTGATTGTCATATGATGGTAATGCTATTTTCATGTATTCCTCCAAAAAAGTTATTTTTTCAATGCTTTCTTTTCCATACGGGGGCAGAGCCCTTCCTGGAATTTTTTTCCGCACCTGACGGATTTATTGCAGTTATCGCACAACGCCCTGAACGGGGCGTCCATCTTCACGTTCCCCCCTTCGATCCTGAGGGCCTTGCCGTTTACCAGCACATCAGCTATTTTTTTATGGGCTGATTCTATTATGCGGCCGAATGTCTGCCGTGAAATATTCATTCTTCCTGCAGCGTCCTCCTGGTAGAGGCCGGCAAAGTCGGCAAGCCTGATCGCCTCGAACTCATCGAGGGTAAGTATAACTGCATCGCATGACTGGTCCGATTGACCATCAGGCCTGTAATATATGGCTTCAGGTATGAAGCCGATTTTTTTGCAGCATTTATGACGCGGCATCCGGTATACTCTTGATATGTGATTGATAAAATTTGGCATTAAATTATAATACTATATTGCCAGAAAATGTATATTCAACATAATGGGCATATGCTCAAAATGTGTCAATGATAAAATGT
>JBFZEZ010000489.1:0-3283 GCA_041306585.1 Spirochaetota bacterium
TAGTGTTCCCAAAACAAATTTCTATAAATGAATTAACGCCGGTTTCAATTTTCATCCCCTGCGAGACGGTCGCGCCGATTTTCGGTGCAGACGCTTTTCCATTCCTGACAATGGAAACCTGGCCGCTATAAAAATTGACAATACCGTTCTTTAAAACTTCATTTTGATTTTTCTCGGAAAATGACGGATACTGGAAAATGAGCAGGGTAAAAAAAATAACGGTTATTTTTTTCATTGAAAATTTCCTCCACGTTTAATCGCATCATGCGATGACATCCATTATCTGAATTCGATAAATATACATACCGGGGTGAAATCGGATTAGTCAAGGAATATTATTTTAAAATATGACTTGTTCATGAAGCCCCTCGAGGGGGCTTTTAAGAAAGGGAAAGGTGACCCCGCAGTTTTGAGGCGGTTAATTACGCCTCAAACTGCGGGGTGCTCCTAACTCTTAAAGCCACCTCGGGGGGGTTGGGGGGGCTTCAGAGCAGGTATTTATTCCTGACCCCAGGCAACGCTTCGATTCTACAGATTCAGCTTGACAAAGCTGTGATCAATATTATTTTTAATTAATGCAACCCAGAGGAAAACAATGAAACTCCATATAATTCTTATTCTCACAGCGGCACTTTTAGCACAATCAACAGGATGCAGCAGCGTACAATCCCGGCTCACCGGAACCTGGTCCAGCGTTTCAATTGAAAATCCCGATCCCCTTTTCAAGGATACCCTGCCCGACAGGAAGATCGGCGCGGTCGCGATTACTTTTTATCCTGACAAAAAATTCAAATGGATTGACTTCCGGGACAAGGTGGAAATGAAGGGGATTTTTTCACTAGAGAAAAACACTCTTGTACTAACCCATTCAAAAGAGGCAATTCCCCTGCTGTTTAGTTATTCATGGGGGTCGAACAAACTCGTTTTAAAAACCGATGACGGTTTCACGTTTTCTTTTATACGATCAGATAATAGGAAATAAACCGTTTCTGCATATATTCCCCCTGGAGGCTGATGAATGAATATTGGAATTGTCGGTGCAGGGTCTATGGGACTCCTTTTCGCCCACTTTCTTAAAAATGCCGGCTACGATGTCGTCCTTCTCGAAAACGATGTATCCGCTGTTAAAATCCTCGAGGAAGGCCTATTGGTCAGGGATGGATGCGGTTTCATCAGGCATTCCCTCACCGTCTCTTCTTCACCTAACATATTGAGTGCCAGTGACATTGTTTTCATTTTCGTCAAGGCGTACTCAACTGAGAGCGCGGCAAGCTCCATCCAATCCTCGGTTACACCAGGTTCGATTATTGTTTCACTTCAAAACGGGCTCGGAAACGACGAGATACTCAGAAAATATTTTGACGAAGGGAGGATTGTATACGGTTCCACATCGATCGGATCATCACGGAGCACGGTAAATACTGTAATTCCGGGGGGCATCGGCGAGACCGTGATCGGCGGCATCAGGGCTCAGGCGGTCTCAACGGTCAGGGGTGTATTCATCGCATGCACACTGCCTTTAACCGTGACCGATAATCCCGCAGCCGCACTATGGAAAAAAGCAATCATAAACGGTGGCATCAATCCGATAGCTGCAATACTCGGGATCAGAAACGGCGCCATTATCGAGAACAGACATGCGGCCGGGCTCCAGTCGCTTATAGTTTCCGAAGGGGCGAGGGTCGCGGCAGCCCTCGGAGTGGCCATTGACGGTGATGAGATGATATCGCGTACCCGCGAGGTGTGTGAAAAAACAACGAACAACAGATGCTCAATGCTTCAAGACCTCGACGCCGGCGGCATGACCGAGATCGACAGCATAAACGGGAAAATCATCGAATACGGAAAGCGAAAAGGCGTACCAACGCCATATAACGAGACAGTGTATTTACTAGTGAAGGCGCGGGAGAAAAAGCAGAACGATGAAACACTCCCTCGCCAGCGAAACGCGAGAGAGGGTGAGCGGACCCCGGTGGAATCCGAATGATGAATTATAATGAGATATGTATGCACTATTAAAAAAATTCCAACCTTCCTTATATCCTCACCCCTATTGTAACCGAGAACTGCAACGAATGCATAAGCGGCGGGGCCGTAGCAATAAGGCGATACCCGAAATCAAAACCTAATTCAAGTATTTTATAAAGAGGATATGTTATTCCCACTGACAATTCGAATGTATTATTCCACTCGACAATATTCGATGGTGCCCCTATAACAGCATTCGGATCCTTTTTTGTTTTAAAAGAAAGCATACTCAAACCGTCTGAAACCCGTACATAAAAAGTCAGGGGATACCTGAAAAATGCGACTTTTGAAGGGGGTAGATTGAAATCCCACCAGAAAACAAGTCCGGGTGTAATCTGGAGGATGTCAAATTTCGATGTGACTTTCTCAGAATTTGGTTTACTGTCATAATAATTATACCGCATGTGAAATGCCGGCGCGAAATGCCACAGGTTAAAACGATAGAACATTGTTCCGAGACTGACAAGTGGACCAGCGGAATAGTCGTCCCCGTAATCAGAGACCGGGATCATTGCACCTACACCGATATACAGAGGAATGCCGGGATATGCGGATACAGCGGACCTCCCTTCGATTGTCGTTTTTATGTGCTGTTTTTTTTCAGCAGGCTTCGGCTTTTCAACCGGTGCAGATTCCTGGGTTGACGGCAGTGATGCGGGTTCCTGCTTTATCGATTCCATCTGCTCGCTCTTCGTCTCAGATGTACCGGATATCGGAGCTGGTTCTGCTGATTGGGAGTCGGATTTTTTGGTTGAATTATTTTGCGTATCTGCGGTTTCCTGTGTGTGCTTCCCGGAATCCTGGGAAAATGAAGAGGCTTCATACAGTGAATAAAAAACTATTAAAGCTAATAAAATGATGAAAATTCTTTTCATGCCGGTCCTCAATTGATTAAACTTTGCAGCTATGGCAAAATAATACAGTTACATTAAAAAATCAATGAAATTATTTACTGGATAGATGCGCACGAATTAAACGAAGTAATAGATGTAATATTATGAAGAAAAATATCGGGGCGGATACGGGAAGATAGATTATATTCATTGGTTAATCCGCATGTTATACGGGCCAACCAATGAATGATAAATGTGATTAATATCTGTTACGACGTGGAGCTTCTGTTCTGGGTTTCGCAAGATTTACTTTCATATTGCGGTCAAGAACTGCTTTCCCATCGAGCTGCTGGATTGCGGAATCCGCCTCGCTTTTGTCGGGCATTTCCACAAATGCAAACCCTTTGGATCGGCCGGAGTAT
>JBFZEZ010000490.1:0-2921 GCA_041306585.1 Spirochaetota bacterium
ACATGTCATTCCCGCGCAGGCGGGAATCCTTAAATCGCGTCTAGCGAGAAGGATCCCCGTATGCACGGGGATGACATATGGTTGAAAGGTCAAGGTGCACCCCCGAAAAGTGGGCATATACGATTGCTTTTTTATTCTGCTTCCCGGGAAGTCGTGAAAGCTATCTTCGGGGGTCAGAGCCTTGGTGTCGTTGATGTTCTGAGGATTTTCCTAATCCCGTTTGATTATCAGCATGGTCACATCATCTTTAGTGTCATACCCTTCGATTGCAGCAAGTACAGCATCCCTGATCGAATCGGTCCTGCCTGCGCCGGACTTTTTCAGAACCTCCGCAAGCCTTTCCGTACCGAACATGCCTGATTCATTATGGCGGCTCTCGGTAATGCCGTCTGTGTATAAAAGGCATACATCACCGGGAAGCAATGTCAGGGATCCCTCTTCAGCTTTCATGCCGAACTCCAACAAGCCGAGCCAGATGCCGCATGACTCAATAATTTCAACGGATGACGTTGCCGCACGATACACCAGGATCTCCTGATGCAGGCCCGAAAAGGTGAACCTCCCGTTGTCACCGACTGAAAAAACGGTAATTGTCATGTACTTGCTTTCTTCCAGCTGTCCGATGTTATACGAAACAGCATTGTCAACAGCGTGCAGGAGCTGCGAAGGGGTCATGTCGGGGGTGTTCCGAAGCGCCATCTGGATGCAGGTCTGCACCATCATCATGACAAGGCCCGCGGGAACTCCGTGACCTGATACGTCGCCGATAATCACCCACGAGTCTTTTTTTGTATTGATAACATCATAATAGTCTCCGCCGACATCGTCCGCCGGTTTCATGAATCCGGTGATCTGGTAACCGGGTATCGAGGGTCTGCGGGGGAGGAGCGAAAGCTGGATGTTTGCCGCGATTTTCATCTCGGTATCAAGCTTCGCCGCGTTTTCGCGGTGTACAAGCAGACGCGCATTTTCGAGGGAAATTGCGGCCTGGGATGAAAATATCTGCAGCAGCTGGAGCCGTTCAGGGGTAAAGACATTGGCTGCAAGACTGTTCTCGAGATAGATAATCCCCGCTGTGTTACCCTTATGGCGTATCGGGGAACACAGGACTGACTTTACATTGCCTGCAATAATATGGGGGTCCGCATTAAACCGTTTATCATTGGACACGTCATTCAAGATCAAATTTTCCAGCGTTTTGGCAACGTAATTTACTATTCCATGGGAAATATGTGCATAATCATCCAACGGAATGGACTGCAGGGCTGTTATGCTGTCGTCGGCCCCTGCCTCGGCCTCGATATACAGTTTTCCGGTGTGTTCATTTTTTAAAAGAAAAAATCCCTTCTGGGCCCCGGAGTTTTCCAGGGCTATCTTCATGGATTTTTTCAATAAATTTTCGAGGTTCATCTCAGAGGCGATGGTGCGCGACGAACTCATGATTGACTGAAGGTCAAGCACATTGGTCCCGTTGGTAGTGTGAGTTGTTGACCTATAACTGGTGGTCCCGCTTAATGTATTAGATATTTCCCGCGGGCCTGCAGTGCGAAGTTCATCTATAAGGTTTGGGTATAATTTTTCGAGATATTCAACTTTCGCTGCCGCTCCCCAGCGGGCATAACAGGCGCGGGCTTCTTTCATGTATGTGCTCGCTACAGTTATATTCCCACATGAAAGCCAGAACAGGGCCGCCAGTTCATTGGCCAGGGCCTCGTCCTGGATAAAACCATTGTCACGGGCGGAAACGACAGACTGTTCATACATTGATATCGCTGCAAAGTTATTATTCTCAAGCCGCATCAATTCAGCGTTTATAAGCTGAACACGGTGTTTGTGGTTCATAGGGGCCTGGTCTGACCAGCGGCGCAATTTCTTCAGGTTCTTCCGTACTTTTCTCAGAAATTGTTTCTTTTTACCGGGGAACAGGCGGCATAAAGATATAAGGTTAAGCGACTCAAAAAAGAAAAAGACGGGAATGTAGAATGTTGATATCAAACCCCTGAGACATCTGTGAGTCCGCCTCATCATTTCCCCGGCCTGTTCATGCATGCCGAAATAGTATAAGAGCAACGATTTGTTATAGACAAAACTTTTGAACAGGTCGTTTTTTGATTCATCGCAATAGGGACCTTTAAACATGGCGGCATCACCAGCATTTCCCCTGAGGTTGTGCGCTGTCTGAAGAAAAAGCAGTATAACACCTTTATACATTAACTGATTGAGATGCTCAAGAATAGCTAAGCTTTTCTGAAGATCAACGATTAGTTCATCAAGGTTTTTCCCGGAAAAAAAGCTGTTGAATGACGCGAAGTTATGCGCTAAAGCAGCTGACTGAAAATCACCCGCGTCAAGACCGTATTGGTATGCTTGCTTCAGCCTTGGAAGTGTGGCGCCTAACGGTTCTTTCAGGTGCCTGATAAAACCGCACAGCACGCTCTCGACCTGCGATCTGAATTCACCCGCGTAATAATTCTCGAGCATGTAATCAGCCATATCCCCCAATTGACACGCGGTACTGAAATCATTAAACCCGCCGGATATACCCACTGCTCCAATGGCATACCCGAACGCCACACCCGGGTAATTGCCGGAACTCATGATCAAATTCAGCATTTTCATGGAACCGAGCGGAACGGCTTTTGGCATACTCGAGAACAATGCAGGTCCCCCGGTGACATATAAAAAAGCAATTCCTTTTTTCCGTGGATTGGAAATTTCAGGAAGGCGCTTCAAGTCATCAGAACTCGTATACAAGAGACGGGCTTTCACCTTCACATATTCCCATACTATCGCCACAATCGATGGTTTTTCAGAAAAACCATGGCCGAGTCTGCGCAAAGCTTCTATTCCGACTTTCATGGTTTCATATGCCATTTTACGTGCGAAGGTTGCATGCATTTTTATGGCATACAGGGGAATAC
>JBFZEZ010000491.1:0-2640 GCA_041306585.1 Spirochaetota bacterium
CATTCATTGACTTGGCGAGGGAGTAAATCGAATGCTCGCCCCTCCCTACTGCAACAATCGTTTTTACGTCAAATTTCAGCATCTGCCTGCAGAGCTCTGACCCTATACTCCCCCCGGCCCCTGTAATGAGGACCGTTTTCCCGGCAAACCCGCGCCTGATGAGCCCGATATCGATCGAGTATTCATCGCGTCCGAAGAATTCAGCAAAGGGGAAATCCTGGAGAGACGGCAGCAGGGGGACCGTGTCAAAATATTTTTCAGCAGCAGGGATGATGTGTATGCTGATCCCGCTGTCGGCGGCCATTGAATCCGTGACGATGCGGTTGATGATGTCAGCGCCGGCCGATGGAATGGCGATATCGACCTGCGTTATGGCGTGCTCACGGATGACATTCTGGATATTTTTTGCAGGACATAATACCTCCCTGTCGTAGATGCGGGTACCGATCTTGGTGAGATCGTCATCCACAAAACCGACGACCGAGGAATCCTTACCACGGCGGACGTATTCGTCGAACAGGGCCTTGCCCGCGTCGCCTGCGCCTACGATGATAATGCGTTGGTTTTTTCTCATGTGTCTTTATCCTGTGCCCTCGCCCCGGCATGGCTATCACCCGCCGGTCATCTCCCCACCTTCGATCAGGAGAGGGCAAAAAATGTGATGGGCAATAACTTTTCTCTTTCTTCATTCCCCTCGCCCTTCCGAGCTTCAAAGCCGGGAGAGGGGCCAGGGGTGAGGACGCTATGACTGATGATATTTCATAAACCAATCCACAAATTTCCCGATCCCCGTCTCAATCCCGGTGACGGGTTTGTAGCCAGTATCGTTCACAAGGTCGGTCACGTCTGCATAGGTGGCGACGACATCACCCGGTTGCATGGGAAGAAAATTTTTTGACGCTTTCCTGCCCAGACGCGACTCGATTATCTCAATAAATTTCAGAAGCTTGACAGGCCTGCTGTTACCGATATTATAAATTTTGTACGGGGCCTTTGAACTCCCCGGGTCGGGATGAGCGCTGTCCCATAAAGGTTCCCCGCGGGGCTCCCGGGCGATCACCCTCGCCACCCCTTCGGTAATGTCATCGATATAGGTAAAATCCCGTTCCATCATTCCGTTGTTATATACGTCAATAGTTCTTCCATTTACTATTGCGTCGGTGAATGAATAATATGCCATATCGGGCCTCCCCCACGGGCCATACACTGTAAAAAAACGGAGGCCGGTGGACGGCAGGCCAAACAGGTAGGCGTAGGTATGCGCCATGAGCTCGTTCGATTTCTTGCTGGCGGCATACAGGCTCACCGGGTGATCGACGTTGTCGGTTGTGGAAAAAGGCATGCGGCTGTTCAATCCGTACACAGACGAGCTGCTCGCATACACCAGGTGCTTCACTGCGTTGTGTCTGCACAGCTCGAGGATGTTAAGAAAACCGCTGATATTGGAATGCAGGTAGGCATAGGGGTTATCAATCGAATAGCGTACCCCGGCCTGCGCCGCGAGATGGCAGACGCGTTCAAAACGGTATTCACTGAAAATTTTTCCGAGCATGTCGCGGTCATCAAGGTCGATACGGTAAAAAGTATAATTTTTAAATTTTGTGCTTTTGACCGGCATGCCGACGCCGGTATCGCGCGCATCGACACCCGCGTCTGCAAGGCGCGCGTATTTAAGTTCGACATCGTAATAGTCGTTCAGGTTATCGATGCCGACGATTTCATCGTATTCTCCCGCGATCCTGTTGACAAGATGATACCCGATAAAGCCGGCAGTCCCGGTAACTAAAATCTTCATATTATCGCCTGAACCTCTTAACTAAATCTAATATCCCGTTTATAATATAATCAAGCTCGTCATCACGGAGGCCCGGATATATCGGCAATGAGATCATTCTTTCATAGGCCCAATCGCAATCGGGAAAATCTGCAGGGCGATATCCAAGACGGCTGTAATAGCTGAAACGATAGAGGGGGATAAAATGAACGCTCGTGAAGATGCCGATGGCCTTGAGTTCTTCAATGAACCGGTCACGGGTTATAGAGAGCCTGTCGATATCAAGCTTGACCGGATACAGGTGCCACGCGCTCACCCTGTCCCCGCTTACAGTATACGGGATGATGCCCTCAATGCCGCTGAATGCCGCGGTGTATCGTTCAGCGATACGCGTCCTTTCGCCGAGCATCCATTCCGCTTTCTCGAGCTGCACGAGGCCGATCGCGGCGTTTATGTCGGTCATATTGTATTTATATCCGGGTTCATTAACGTCGTATTGCCATGTACCTTCGAAACTGTAGCGCTTCCATGCGTCACGGTCGATGCCGTGGAGCCGCATGCGGACCATACGCTCATGCCATTCCTCATTACGAAGAAGGGCCATTCCACCCTCGCCGGTGGTCAGGGTCTTCGTCGCGTAAAAACTGAGGCAGGTTATATCGGCGTGGGAACCGACAGGGGTCCCGCGGTACCACGCCGGGAAGGCATGCGCCGCGTCGTCAATAACAGGAATGCCGTGCTTTTCGGCAATGGCGGTGATTTCGTCCATGTCGCAGGGCTGGCCGGCATAATGGACCGGCACCAGGGCCTTTGTTTTTGACGTTATACTGCGTTCGATGCCTTCGCTTTTGATGAGATGGGTAAAC
>JBFZEZ010000492.1:0-4479 GCA_041306585.1 Spirochaetota bacterium
GTGTGCTCTTCCGATCTCAAGAGGTGAAAAAATCAGGAGGGAAAACCGGATCTATTAACTGCCACATCCGCGAACTCGAGATATTTAAGCAGACCGACCCGCGCTTTACGCGGCATGTACCACGCGTATACGGCATATATCGGGATGACGAACGCGAGGCATACATGCTTTTGCAGGAACGGCTGGTGAACATGGAGCTCATGGACAGTGCCGACGATGTTTCCGGCTGGACCCGTGTCCACATTGAGAATACCCTCGACGCTATTGCCGAAGTGCACAGTATCTGGTACGGCAGGGAGGAAGAGCTGAAAAAAACAGACTGGATCGGGACTTATCCAACCCTCGATCTGATGAAGGAACATACAAGGCTCTGGGAACTTCTTGGTGTGCATGCCGTGAACGAATTCCCCGAATGGTTCAAAGAAGAAGACATGGAGCGCTATAGGGTCCGTGTCAACAACATCCCCGAATGGTGGGGCGAGATCGAAAAAATGCCGAAGACCCTCATTCACAATGATTTTAACCCGCGCAACATAGCTTTTAGAAAAAGCGGTGATGGACCGGTGCCGTGCATCTACGACTGGGAACTTGCTACACTCCATCTGCCGCAGCACGATTGCGCCGAGTTGCTCGTTTTCGTATTGAACAAGGAAACAACCCGGGATGAACTGCTCCATTATGTTGAATTCCACAGGAAGGCCCTTGAGCGATATACAGGTAAAAAGATAGACAAGAATGAATGGTGGAAGGGTTTCCAGTGCTCGACATATGATTTTCTGATAAACCGTTATTCGATGTACATGATGGCCCACACGGTACGCGACTACGGGTTCATGGAACGGACCCAGGGGACACTGAGGCACATCCTCGATCTTATCCGATAAAAAGCGGGTGTTGTTGAATCCTGGCCTTGACCGAGACCAGGATTCACCCCGAAGTGTATCAGTGCTGATACGCGTATATTAAAATTTAGTGAAGAATAACCTTGAATTTCTCCCAAGGTCCAATGTTTGCCTTGTTCGCTTTGGCGCTGCCGTCCAATTCAGCAACTACAAATGTATTGTGAGCACTCTTTAAAGAAATAACATCATTATTTCTCAAACTCCCGCCGGGATTGGAATGAATAATAAGGGTAAATGTCTCCCATGGACCTGCACCATTTCTGTTGCCGTCTAAATTCCCATTAACATCCGCGCTCACATAAAAATTGTTAACTGTGCGGATAAAAATTGTATCACCATCACTGGCAGATTCCGGGGACTCAATGACAAATTTTTCCCATTGAACAATTGCAGTTCGATTCGCATTAATAGTATTTCCTCCGCCATTTTCAGCTACTAAATATTTCCCATGAGCGCTTTGAAATGAAACAGAGGTATTTGTGCTTCTATTCAACAATACTTTCACTGATGAAGCACTATCATCAAAATTATTCAAGACCGGGGTCTTTATCACACAGTTGATTGCAGATCCGCCGAAATTTTCGTGTTCATAGAGGACCACTTTATATTTGGTGTTCAAAATCAGGATACTCGAAACAGTATTATCTCCAATGTCATTGGAAAGTTTTGAATCTGATACTTCTCCAAAAAAGCATACTGGTATTTCACTGTAATTATTGTCCTTGAATATGCATGCGACCGGAGGCGGGCTTTTTTCAATTATCATGGATGAGGCGGTGTCATTCCAGGGGACCTGCCTATTGTCGCAATAATAACTCCAGCTATGGCCCTGGAAGTTAGGATGTTCATAAAGGGTAACTTTATATCCCGGTTTAACCTTGATGCTTGATACCGCATCATTCCAAGGCATTGTGGGATAGCTTTGTGGTCCATAATAACTCTTTGAGTTTCCGCTGAATTGTTGATCCTGGTAAATTATTACAATTACACTGGCCTTGTTGCCGGTTTCTGTATCAATATAATATCCACCTCCTTTTACTGTACTTTCAATTTTCTGATAAAAAGAGGAATTCGCAGTCTGAATACCGGTTTTTTTGCCGGGAGGATTAGCCATGGATGTCATTATAAGATGATCCGGTGCAACGGCATATGTATGGGTTTTTCCCAGATACTTTTTCCATGTGGGATTGGTGTCATTATATACATCCAATCCAAATGCATTAACCACCTGGTTCGCTATTTTATCTGCAATATCTTCATAGTTAATAAAAGTGAGTGTATTAAATAAGTTTCCCCAAAAACCGCCCTTGCTTTTAACTTCCTCGAGAATCAACTGATAAAGTCCATTATGAAGGGCATGTGCACCGGCATCTACCATGCTTGGGGGAGCATAAAAAACATTCATTTCTTTTCCCATCAGGTAATTTGCATACCATAGTTGTCCTGAACAATGCGCTCCGGTATGAGGCGTAAGCGTATTGCTGTTGTTAAACTGGTTGAGCCAGTCATCTACGGAGCTGTTAATATAGGAATGAATTCGATAATATGAAACCAGCCATTTATTTTTTTCTGCAATTTGTTCAAGAAATGGCCTGTAGAACTTTTCGTCTATGTCCAAGGGCTTCAGAACAACATCAGTTGATGAAACCCATTGGGTCCTTTCTGTAATTAACCCCGGTTGCCCATGTTCCAGATCATCAGCATTGACACCTGTTGGAACCCCAATCCAGTTCGAATTTATCCTTAGCTTATCAACTCCCAGTGTATTGTGACGGATCTGGTATCCATCATCAATCATCATACCGCTGTGACCCCAATATCCACCAAAACCAGCACTTAAGGTTTCACCGATGAATCCAACTGGACTACCGCTCAACAGTAAATCGCCCTTTGATGCATTGATAGTATATGGCTCAATGTAAATTATTTCTCCAAATAGTGTTGAAGAAATAAAGAGAAGAAAAAATGAGGAGCAGAAAAGTAACTTTTTCATGTAAACCCTCCTTTTGTGGACATAGAACACTAAACTTTTATAAATCCGTCCAGACGGTCAATCTATAAAAAATTTTAAAACTAGTCAATAAATTATTAATAAAAGTTAAAATATTTAATTTTATGTTCAGTTTTTATACTCATGTTCACATTCACCAGCTTTGCCTGCTGAAACAGCAGCAAGAGGGTGAAAAGCGACGTTTCTGGTTCAATGTTTCATGTTTCTGTACTTACCACGAGTGTATCCGGAGATTGCGGTAGATCCCCGAATAAAATTAAGGCGAATACACATGCAGCATGGCTTGAATGTAGGGGGGTATCTCTTTATATGATTTGACAACGCGGCCTATGGTGCTAATATAGGGAGGTCAGAGATGAGCGACGGCTGATTCTGACCACCCGTGACGGGACCGGGAGAGTGCAGATCTATCGAACGGCAAATGATCATGATTAGAGGTTACACTATGAAGTTTTCCATGGGAATATTATTCTGCTGTGCGTTAATTTTTATTATCTCCCTTTCTTGTAAAGATGATGGCGGGATTGATCCTAAAATCGCGGAAATGTATAAATCAAAGGACCATATAACGCCATTGCCTGTATATACTGCAGAGAACCCGAGGGAATGGGGAACGGTCGCTCATGAACATATACCATCGGTAACGCTTTCGAGAAAAAACGGTAAAGACGCCCTTTTAATCAGTATCCCATTGTTGAAGCCTTCAATGGAACACTATATTGAAAGAATCGGAATAATGGATGAGAATGGGAAAGAAATAGCCTCTGAATCAATTCCCCGTCTGGCAAATCCGACCACGTATGCCTATTTTTTATTGAAAGATCTGCCGTCCAACAGACAGAAACTGAAGGCGTTCGCCAAATGTAATTTGCATGATTTATGGACGGCCCCTCTGGAACCGGAATAGTGAAGATATCCTTAAATTCCATCTACAGTTGCACTGCATTCTTGAATTCAGGGAGCAGATATGTCAGAATAAATTTTTTTATCATACTATTATATATGATTTAATAAACTGCGATAGAGAACGGTTTTTCTGGTATTGTTATCTTCCCCCAGCGATGCACATGCGATTTCCTCCCACATCCCCCCCCCGGAAATTAAAGAAATTATCTTTTTTTTCATATCAAGGTCACTGAAGGGACGCATGTCTTCCAGAACACCGCTGATGATATTTTTTTTATCGAGGGTAGAGCTTGTGTTGCCGGCAATGAATTCCCTAAATTCCATTTCATCCGCACCACGTATCCTGAGCCCCTTCCCCTTGATATTGATCACTGATGAATCCTGGTTAGTCTTAATCAAGTCCTCCAGGGCTGATTTGTATTGCAGAAAAGATTTCCTGGTGTACTTTCCTGCGTGTACAAAACCCCTGCTTGATTTCATAATATAATGCATGTTAGAGCTTTCAATGGTCCTTATGCGTGATTGAAAAAATTCCCCGTACCGGCGCTGATACGCGCTCCCCCGCGCGTAAATCGAGTAATCAGGAAAAGAGAAATCAAAACCCATCAGGGCGATTGACTTAAAACCGAATCTGATGCCTGCAGCAACCGCGTCACCGGC
>JBFZEZ010000493.1:0-2540 GCA_041306585.1 Spirochaetota bacterium
CTGATACATCCTATTCGGATATTGAATCAGGGATCCTCTCACTTGAACTTTATACCGTCCTTCATACGCCTTCAAAATTTCTTGACTCCCCTGAAAAAATAGTAAATATGATGAATTGGGTCATCGCAACATCACGTTTTTCCAATCGGTATGCATCAGCGTTTTGTCTTTCATGCTCACAAGAGGGGGACATCGAGTATGCATGTGCAGCATTTAATCCCCTCATTATTTTTGATCCTGTAGCATCTGCATTTTCATCCCATGAATCCCAGGGCATCCCCATCGGCGTTGACAGGGAATTCATGTATGAAAAAACATCAATCCAGTCTGCACACGGGTCAATCGGCATTTTGTATTCGACTGGACTGGTGACGGCAATGAACCCTGCGGGGGATGCATATTCTATCGACCGCCTCAAAAACATTATAATGAACAAACATGATGAACAACCATCCAGCCTGACACGCTTACTCTATGAAGATGTACTTGATTTCATGCAAGAGAAAAAACAGATAAATGATATCACTATAATAGTTTTTAAAATTACAGGAAAATGACCATCGTAATACCATCACATCAATTTGAAACAGCACTCAGAAAATATAGGTCTATCCTGATCTATATCAAAGGTTCACCCGATCCGGATGCGATCGCATCATCATATGCGGTAAAACTTCTTTGTGACTTTTATGGCATCAGGTCGGTAATTTTTTCGCTGAACAACATCTCTTTACAGGAAAACAAAATTTTTCTCAGTGAACTGCATATTCCCATTCAGTTTGAAAAGCTCGATCAAAAAATAACTTCATTCGAATCATACGCAGTGGTCGATCATCAGTCAGCATATATTGACGGCATTACAGGGATAATTCCCTGCGTAATTCACATAGATCATCATGAACTTATTGAAGAAAAGGTTCAGGTCGATTTCAGATTCATTTCACAGGATGTCGGCGCCACGAGCACACTTCTGGGATTGCTCATTCGTGAACTTAAACCCGATATTCCCCATGATGTTCTTTCCTTATTATCAACTGCATTGTTATTCGGTATCCAAAGTGATACCAACCAGTTTACCCATGCGAACGAAACTGACTATGATGCATTACAATACCTTACTCATTACTCCAGCGGAGAAATTATAAACAAAATTACACACACACCTCTTTCCAAAATAACCATTGGTCTCCTGTGGGAAGCGATTGAAAACCAGGTATTGTACCGTGATTGGCTTATAGCCGGAATCGGTTTTGTTAACGAGCTTCAGCGCGACAGCATTGCTGTTATTGCCGATTTCCTTCTCAACAGGGAGGATGTTTCCACAGTTGTTGTTTTCGCAATAATTGAGAAAAACAATAGGGAAGGACTCACTCTTGACGTATCCATTCGCTCGGTTGACGGCACCCTCAACCTCAATGAATTAATTAAAAAAATTACCCAGCAGGGGGGTGCCCGAAAATTCAAGGGGGCCTACCAGATAAGCCTTGATTATTTTATTCACGCTCCTGACCGGGAAGTGTTGTGGAAGCTTGTGCAAAGGACTACTATCGAAGTTATTAAAAAGCGGCGCGACAGCCTGACCATACCTGCATTCAAGGGCTTCTATAATAAATTTAAAAATTGGCTTGGGAATTTCTGGGAATGACCGTGTTAAAATAAAAGAGAGAAATTCATTCCGATCTCGTATGAAAATATCTCCCTCGTCACATCAAGGGTCTTTCTACTTCTGAAATCTTCAACAGCGAACCTGGCCCGGAGTTCACCCTGAATATACTGGTGCAGATCGAGAATGAGACGACTAGTAAAGAGATGCATATCATAGGGCTCGGGTGAAAACGAGACCGTGTAGTCAAACCGGTTCAGGGCCATTGTATATTCAATTGTAAAAATTGGATATGCAAACAACGTGTATATCTTTGAAAAAAGGTTAAAGAGCCATTTAACATCGGTTTCATACAAAAGGGAGAGATTGTAACCGATATCTGTCTCGTGAAAATACGAATGTGCCGGCATATTCTGAATATAGATATCATCCCTGCCCGACCGTTTTTCATCGTTGTAAGAAATGAATATTTTGCTGTTTTTTTGTATAAAACTCACGCCGAATTTTATGCCGGCGCTTGCCCTGTCCCACTTAAATGTCAGACCGCAATCCGGCGTGTGGGAATTTTCTTCGATGTTCGATGTAATAATATAACTTCCGTTATAACGATATCCTATTTCAAATAGCGACGCATGATATGGAATACCCGCCCTGTTTTCCCTGAAAAAACCGAATGTGGAAAGTTTCATGAGGTCAAAACTGACATGCAAACCTGCCAACCCTGCTATGATCTGTTGCGGCACCCCATAAACCGTGGCGCGCTGACAGAGCTGGTTTATGCCACCATGTATATCCACAATCACACTGTTAAAATTGAGACCGCCATTTATTGTCAGGTCCTCAATCAATTTAAGCTGGTTATTATAAGCTTGAACTGGTTCACTCCCTGAGACTGTCAATGAACGGTTCATTGTTTTCCGGATATAATCCCTGCCAT
>JBFZEZ010000494.1:0-3507 GCA_041306585.1 Spirochaetota bacterium
TCTGCACGCCGAGCTTTACGAGAAATTCCTGAAGGCCGTATTCGATGCCGCGGCCGAATACTGACCATGTGAGCGGGGTCACCGGCCCGGGCATCATCTCGCCGATGTTACAGCGTGTAAAGATGTGGCGGGGATCATCGACGGATGAGTCGAGTTCGTTCAGATGGACGCGGGGTAGAGACGTGATGGGGCGGGCCTGGAGCCAGAAGAGTGTGCCGTCCCTGTCCACGGCCCATTCAAGATCGAGGGGATAGCCGAATTTCCGGGTCAGAGCCCCCGCTTCCCCGATGAGCTGCGATGTAATGTTTTCTGGGAGTCCTGCCGCACTGGAGCTAACGGTTGCGCTCACGGGCTTACCCGAACGGCTGAAAACATACCTTGATCCGTCAGCCAGTCCGCTCACGAGCTTTTCGCCAAGCCCCTCGACCGCGCAGATGACGGTCCTGTCGCGCCTGCCGGTCACCGGGTCAGCGGTGAAGATGACCCCGGCGTAAGCGGCATCGACCATGTTCTGTACAATGACCGCAATGGAACTTCTTTCCTTTTGTACAATACCTGCCAGGTAGCTGTCCACGCGCTGTGAATGTGCGGCTGCCGCACAACGGGTGATTGCGTCAATCACTTCCCCGGAATTTTTGCAATTAAGAAAGGTCTCATACTGTCCGGCAAAGGAGGCCTCCGCGCCGTCTTCATCAATCGCAGACGAACGGACGGCCTTGAGACCGGGGCCGAGGGATTCAAGATATGGGGTGATCCTTTCGGCAAGGTCTTCGGCAGCGGGATTCAGAACGACAAAGCCCGCCGGGACACGTGCCCCACAGTCGGTGAGCTTCTGCAGTCCGCGCGCTTTCCCCCCTGCGGGTTCATCGCGAAGGTTATTGATGAAAAGTATATCAGCAGCGGCTGTTGTTATATCCGAATTCACAAATCCCCCTCCCTTTGATAGTATTAAAAACAAAGTCGGCAATCCCTTCATGGATTGTGTATGAGCCACCCATTGGGTATGTGCGGCAATCGGTCGCATTGCAGATGAGTTCAAGGCCTTTCATTTTTTTTCCGGCATCAAAAGGAACGACAAAGGCCTTCCCTAACGGGCTGCCGTATGGGACACGCCCGAAGTCGCCTGCCCGGGTCACCGGGAAAATTTTTCCGCCCCTGGCAATGTATCCGGCTGTCATAAAGGAAAGAAAGTCATAGCTCACAAGGCTGATGTTGATGAACTCCCCGTTTTCGAGGAGGGCGGCCAGCCATACATGGCGTTTCATTGCGTTCCAGTCTCGCGTGCCGAAAGAATGATCGCGCATGGCCCGAAGATCCAGGGTGTATGATCGTTTCCCCGCCCTGAGCGTACCGCGCATGGTCCCGCCCTGTTCATAGTGTACCTGGCTCATGTCCTTGAGTTTCATAAACCAGTCCCTGCTCCATTTCTCCTTCGCGAGGCTTCGGGCAATGCTTGACGTATCGCCGTCCTTTTTAAAGTTGAAGACCGGCATGCTCCCTTCAAAAAGAAGATCAAGCCCTCCAATAATTTTTTTTCTGCCGTCCAGGATGAGCGGCCCATCGTAGTATATGTGCCAGCTTTTTCCCGGCTCTTTGCACCGGTATTCGAGAGGACCCCAGGTAATATCATCCCCGCGGTCGAATGTGTTATCCGGTATCGTGAGTGTTCCCAGACCGGGGATCTTTATGTCAAACCATACCTCTGTGTTTTCCTGTGGGCGAAAACCAAGGCGCGTTATAAGGAACGTCCCGTGCCCGTCATGACCGGTAAAATAAAAGCTGTCGTTGAAATTCAGTGGGTCTGTGGGAAACTGGCGTTTCTCGATCAAGGAGAGATCGCCTGATGATGATTCGGACCTGCTGACCAGGAGGTATGCAAGGAGTTGTTTTATCATGCTGGTGCCTTTCCTTGTTGTGTTAGGCGTTTTATGTGGAAACTAAAAAATGCTTGATGGAAACTAAATTTATTCAATAACTACTTTTTTTTAAAAATATTCATTATAATGGCTAAAAACCGCTATTTATGAAAACTGAAAAGTGTTATCAGGAAACTAAATTAGTCGTATTATACTACAAGCTGTAGAAATTGCAACAATTTATTGGGTAGCAGCGATAATTCATTTTATCATGACTTTGACGAGCTTGAACTCCTGGCCCTTGTCATTGAAGATTATGAAAAAAAACATTTTACCATAATTGACACAGACCCCATAGATGTTTTGAAATTTTACATGAGTCAGAATGGACTTACCAATAAAGACCTTGAAGATGTGATTGGGAACAAGGGGCGCGTCTCGGATGTTCTTAATAGAAAACGTGAACTCTCCAAAATCATGATTGGAGCTATAGCCCGCAAGTTCCCGATACCTATCGGAATCACAAATTGAAATTTTAAGGGCTTGGATGGTAATTCCCATATGGGATATTTGATGTATTGACAAATTTCTCTATTTGTTAACTGTATTATTGAAGTGAATTTTTAAATTCAATGGAGCGCATAATGCCGAAAAAAAGTGACACCGAAACCCAAAACCTAAACCGTACCACCCCTCGAAAAGTATTTTAAACCCCGGTTTTTTAACCATTGACATTTTCTTGCTGGATCGTTTAAAATACGTTCCTACGAGTTATTTTCAAATCCCTGGAATCAAGGAATTCTTGCGTAATAACGAAAAAAAAACGAGTTAAAACATTGAAAATGATAGCACTTACACATCTTCAAGCAACAATAGCGATATAGACTGATCTATAATTAGATCGAAAACAGGAGTTACATGCATGTCAAGTATCCAACAACGAGCCGAACGGCAAGCCCAGATATGGAAAATCGCCAACGATGTCCGCGGTTCTGTCGATGGTTGGGATTTTAAACAGTATGTACTGGGCACCCTCTTCTATCGATTCATCAGTGAAAACTTTGCAGGCTACATCAAAGGCGATGATGAAAGCGTCAACTACTCCAAACTTTCCGATTCTGTTATCACCGCAGAAATCAAAGACGATGCCATCAAAACCAAGGGCTATTTCATCTACCCAAGCCAGCTTTTTGAAAACATTGCCGCCTCTGCCAACACGAATGAAAACCTCAACACCGATTTAGCCGCCATCTTCTCCGCTATCGAAAGCTCTGCAAACGGCTACCCTTCGGAACAGGATATTAAAGGCCTCTTTGCCGATTTTGACACCACCAGCAACCGCCTTGGCAACACCGTCAAAGATAAAAACAGCCGTCTTGCCGCCGTACTCAAAGGGGTTGCGGGCTTGAATTTTGGCAAATTTGAAGATAACCACATCGACCTCTTCGGCGATGCATATGAGTTTTTAATCTCCAACTATGCCGCCAATGCGGGTAAATCAGGCGGTGAATTTTTCACACCTCAGCACGTCTCCAGGCTTATTGCACAACTTGCAATGCATAAGCAGAGTTCGGTAAACAAGATCTACGACCCGGCGGCGGGCTCCGGCTCGCTGCTGTTACAGGCAAAAAAACACTTCGATGCTCATATC
>JBFZEZ010000495.1:0-3836 GCA_041306585.1 Spirochaetota bacterium
GCCAGGTGCTGTGGGAAGGCAAGGTTGTGAGCGATCCCGTCCGGGACGGGGAAAAACTTTATATCGCATCAGGCGATTATGTTTACTGTGCGAACTCGGATGGCCCCGTTCTATGGAGGAAAAACATTGAGAACAAGGGGAAGCTTGAACTGAAGAATAATAGATTGAAAGTATTTGCTGAGGATAAGGAAATCAGCCTGGATCCTGAAACGGGTGAAAAGCTGTAATGTAAGTCGCAGTGCCCTCAACCCTAACCCCTCTCCCAGCCTTGAAGCTTGGAAGGGCGAGGGCGAGGGCGCAGGATTAGTTACAATGCACCCGGTCAAGAGGTCAGATGTCACGCGCGCTTTCTATGATTGAAAGCATGAGTTTCGTGCCGTCAATGAGATCCTTAATGAAAATAAATTCGTTCTTAGTGTGGACATTCTGCATGCCGCAGGAAAGGTTGATCGCCCGGATCCCCGCTTTATTGAATACATTGGTATCGCTCCCCCCCCCTGATATTTCATGGCGCGGCTTTATCTTAATACGGTTCAATGCAGTGTCAGCGATATGTGCGATTATTTCGTCTTCTTTTATTGTAAACCCGGAATATTCGAGGCTGTATTTTACCTTGTATTTTGCTCCATGTTTTAGTGATATTTTTTTTATAGTATCCATTGCGACTTTTTCAAATTTTTTCATTTTGCGGTTATCAATCGACCGGATCTCGAGTCTGCAGTTTGCTTCATCCGGCACTATGTTTGTCTCTGTCCCGCCGGAGATTACACCGACGTTCATAGTTGTTTCATGATCGATCCTGCCATTGGGGAGTTTTGTTATTATTTCGGAAAGGACCCGGATTGCGTTGATTCCTTTCTCGGGTTCCATCCCGGCATGAGCAGCTTTCCCTCTCACTGAAACTTGAAATTTTGAATGATATGGGGCTTTGAAAATTACCCTTCCGACCCTCCCTCCGCTATCGAACACGAAAGCGTACTTTCCCCTGACCTGGCTCATGTCAAAATATTTGATACCGTGCAGGCCGAGTTCTTCTGCGCAAGATAAGAGTATTTCGATGGGACCGTGCTGAATGTTGTTTTCTATCATGCAGCGCAGCCCTTCTATAAATATAGCGATAGCCGCCTTGTCGTCACTCCCTAAGATTGTCGTCCCGTCAGATGTTATTTTTTTATCTCCAATGACGGGGATCACCCTTTCGCACGGAACAACAGTATCCATATGGGCTGAAAAGAGGATCGGTGTTTTTGCGGGGTCCCCTTCGATTCGTATCATAAGATTTGCCGATGCATGACATGGATAGACCTGGTGGCTTACACCCAGGGGCATGAGAGTTTTAATGATATAATTCATGACCTCCTGCTCTTTCCAGGATGGGGACGAGATAGAAACCAGTTCGATAAATGTTTTAATCAGTCTTTCGTTGTTGATTGGATACATATGACCTCAAGTTATTTTTTCGATGAAAATTTCCTGACCATCTTTCCGATAATTTTATCCTTATTGATTATTCCGAAATTCCTGCTGTCGAAACTGTTGTCGATATTATCGCCAATGAGGAAATACCATCCATGCTTGAGCCTTATTGCAGGCAAGTTGTCGCGGTTGGAGAAGGTCAGCGGGAAGATCCGGGGATCTGAATGAATAACCTTCCAGGGGAAGGTGAATTTCAGGTCGTTAATGTACACAACCTTGTTTCTAATTTCAACTGTATCCATATCCCCTGCAATAATTCTTTTTAGTAGTACCCTGCCAGGTTCAATGGGACTGTCAAAAAGGACAATATCGCCCTTTTTTAATTTTGTATGCTTGAGTATGAGGACCGTATCCCCTGCCTTAAGAAGGGGTTTCATGGAATCGTCAGATATTTTAAAAGGTATAATAACCATTCTGGCAAGGAAGAAACCAATAAAAAGGGTAGCTACCACCAATATGATTTTAATTATAATTGTAAATGGTTTTGAAAGATGTTCGTCTGAATAATTCATAATGCACCTATGTAATATGTAATGCTTCGATGATATCTTTTACAGGCCGTGCTTTATTGAGCGGGTAAAAATGTATCCCCTTGATTCCCCATTCAATGAGTTCACGGCATTGTCTGATGGTATAGTCAATTCCGTGCTTGCATATCTCCTGCGTCTCTGTGCATTTTGAAAGGGTATCAGTCAGTTCACGGGGGATTTTTGCCCCGCACATGGTCGTTATTTTGTTAATCTGAGCAATGCTGGTTACAGGCATAATCCCGGGGACCACGGGAATGTTGATGCCGATTTTGCATAGTTTGTCGATATATTTGTAATAATCATTGTTATCATAGAAGAGCTGGGTAATAATCATATCAGCCCCGGCATCGACCTTTTTTTTGAGGTTTACTATGTCAGTATCGAGGTCAGGTGACTCAATGTGACCTTCGGGATAACCTGCAACCGCAATCGTGAAACCATTAATTGATTTTATGAATTTGACAAGTTCATTGGCATAACCGAACCCGTCGTGCGGTCGTTCAAATTGTTTTTCACCGACAGGCGGGTCACCCCTGAGGGCAAGGATGTTATTTATACCGTGACTCTTCACGATTTCGAGATAGTTTTGTATCTCGGAGCGGTTTGAGCCGACGCAGGTGAAGTGAGCCAATGGGGTTACATTAAATTTGTTATGTATCTCTAGTGCAATATCGAGTGTTTTTTCCCTCGTAGAGCCGCCTGCACCATAGGTAACTGAAATAAAACCTGGGTTGAATTTAGCAAGCTGCTCAAGTTCAGTTTGAAGGGATAGTTCCCCCTTCTCAGTTTTTGGAGGGAATAGTTCAAAAGAGAGCACAAATTTTTCGTTCTTTATATATAATTCATTTATTTTCATTCGAAATCCTGATCATTGGCAATAAAAACTCCAAAAAATACCCTCGAAGATTCTTGCTGAGCATCTATTCTCTATTTTTTTTATTTGATTCCAATATTTTCAATTGAGTTAATAATCTTTCCGGTATGGGATTATAATGCAATAAGAATTTTAATAATTTAATTCTAAAAAACATCACTCTGCTATACCTTTTTAAATAATTTCTTGACAATTAAGAAATATAAGGTAAAATAATATAATCTGAGTAAAATCTTTATTTTATTCTAAATTTTCGACGCGCTGTATCCGATACATTAATTGATTTATAACAGTGTATAATTTAACAGCCAGGCATTTTCATATTTGAATCAAATCTCTCTAGAACTAAATCTCATTTTTAAAAGGAGTTAAAAATGAAAAGGAAATCCAGACTCGCTACATTGCTTATAGCAATTGGAATTGTGGTCCTTTTTATTGGTTTTGACAATTCGCTTGTTAATGCTCAACAGCAGCAACAAGCTCAACAGGCGGCCGCGACCAAAAAACAGGATGGTCTTATTGTCGATTGGCTCAATGATTTTGAATCATGCGAGGACTGGAGGGCGACTTCTACCTGTCCTTTGGGCGATACCGACATCAGGAAAGTACCGGGAAAACCAAGGCCTGCAAATATTAATGGCCAGTTTGTTAATCAAAATGGTGAACCGGGAGAATTTCCAACAGATCAAGTTGATGAAAATGGTATATCTCATAAAAACGAGTACTGCCTTGGCGTGAAATCATATTTTTTGGATCGTGGTTTCGACAGGGTCGAAACATTTCCGCCAAATGAATATATTATACGGGGTAAGGCCCGTGAGATGAAGATGTGGGTGCTTGGAAGGAAAAAACGCCACACCTTGTTCGTTAAACTCAGGGATTACAGGGGTGATATTCATAAATTAAAAATCGGCAGGCTTGATTTTTGGGGTTGGAAGGAGCTATCGGTAATCGTA
>JBFZEZ010000496.1:0-3025 GCA_041306585.1 Spirochaetota bacterium
ATCAAGAACAGGGAAATGTTTGCCGGAGTGATCCGGGCAGCGGTTGAACAGGCCTTGATTGGAAAGCTTGTATCAATCGGTATTAAGCCAGCATTCCCTGAAACAGGATATGGTTATATCAAGGCGTCTGATTCCGGCAAAGGTGTAATGGATGTTGAAAGATTCGTTGAGAAGCCGAGCCTGGAAAAGGCCAGGGAATATGTGGAGGATGGAAGCTATTTCTGGAACAGCGGCATATTCATATGGAAACTCTCCGTGATTGAAAAATGCTTCAGGGAACTCATGCCAGGACATTACAGCGCGTTTGAGCCTTTGAGGTCCATGGAACTGAAAAAGATTGTATCGGATAACGATGATGTATGGAACATAAAAAAATCGGTATTTACGGGCCTTGAATCAATATCCATTGACTACGGAATAATGGAAAATGCGGAAAACAGGGTCGTGATTCCGGGGGAGTTCGGCTGGGCGGACCTTGGAACCTGGAACGCGATTGATGATATCCTGGAACCTGACAGTAATGTTAACAGGACGCCGGACGCGGATGATGTGATTTTTATCAACTCCAGCAACTGCACCGCGTTTCCTGAAACGAAAAGAATCACACTCGTTGGACTTTCAAACGTTGTCGTGGTTGAATCGGGAAACGATATACTGGTAATGGAAAAAAACTCGGCCCAGGAAGTACGTCAGGTCGTTGAAATACTGAGGAAGCAGAAGAAACTATAGAAGGCCGTCCAGGATTCCGCGCAACTCACGCTGTTCCCCCGCGTTTCCCGCTATGGTGAATGATGATTTGTGCTGATTATATTCCGCCAGGGAGTAGTGAAAAATCGGTGATTCAATACGGGAAAGGTAGCTACCGTGCAATGAAAGGCATTTTGCAATCATATCATTGGATGAACTGCAACTGTCGGCAAGAAAATTTACTCCGCAACGAATCACGGCCTCATTTACTATCCAGATAAAAGAATCAGGATCAATGATGGCGATGTTGTACTCATACCAGCCGGAAACGCTGGAGATGAGGAGATCCTTCAGCCGTTCGCTGAGTACCGTATGGGCCGGGCAGAGGTACTCCTGGCATATCCTGGAGCCATACAGTGACATGTCACGCGCATCTGTCCCTCGCACCAGGGGGTGCAGGGTGCATCCCGGCCTGTTACCTGAAATGAAACCCTGGTACCGGCAGATATGCGAGGTGACATCGCGAATATCATGCTGATGCTTTTGAGGTTTATCGTCAAACACCTCGTCTGTTGCTATTGAAGCTGGAGCGTTGCGAAGACGACATTCCAGACTATCCCTGGATATGTTCTTGTAATTGAATAACCCGCAGCACGCGCAGCATGCTTTCAATGAATCCGGCTGGCACAATGTAATGGGTTCACTGGTTTTCATGGCTTAAGAGTGTAACAATGCTCATTTTACGGCAGTGAAGAAATCCGGCTGTCCGATGTTTAAAAAAATATTGACAAATGACATCATGCGAATTGTCTCTTGACAATGTTTAAAAATAATTAATCACTATTTGTTCACATTTTATCATATCCCGTTAATTGTCAAGCCTGTGAGGAACCTATGGATTATTCAAAGACCGTGAACCTCCCCGTAACCGATTTCCCGATGAGGGCTAACCTTCCCCAGCGGGAGCCCGAAACATTGAAAAAATGGAGGGAGATGAATATTTATGAGAAGATTATAAAATCGAGAGAGAACGCCGACCTCTACATTCTCCATGATGGCCCACCTTACGCGAACGGGAATATACATCTTGGCCACGCGCTGAACAAGATACTGAAGGACATCATCGTGAAGCACAAGACCATGATGGGGTTTCAGTCGCCCTATGTGCCGGGGTGGGACTGCCATGGCCTTCCCATCGAACTGCAGGTCACCAGGGAGCTTGGCGACAGGGCGCGGATGATAGAAAAAAACGAAATCAGGAAACAGTGCCGGAGTTACGCGAAGAAGTTCGTAAAAATCCAGATGGAAGAGTTCAAGCGTCTGGGAGTTTTCGGCGATTATGAAAATCCTTATCTTACCATGTCGGTGGACTATGAAGCAAAGATCCTTGAGACTTTCGGAAATATTTACAAGAAGGGATACATAACCCGGAGCAAGAAGCCGATATACTGGTGCCCTGCCTGCGTTACAGCCCTGGCGGAAGCCGAGGTTGAGTATGACAACCATGTTTCCCCCTCGGTATACGTAAAATTCCGCATAGATCCGAAATCGATACAGTCCCCCGGAGTCGATACCGGCAGCCTTTTCATGATTATCTGGACCACGACACCGTGGACACTGCCGGCAAACCTCGCGGTGTGCCTCCATCCGGATTTCAAGTACGTGATAGTGAAATACGGCGATGAGCAGTATCTCATGGCGGAAGGGCTTGTGAGCGCTTTCGAATCAAGCACGGGGTTGAAGCAAAACGCTATCATGCCGGTTACAAAGGATACGCTTGAAAAGCTGGTGGTGTATCATCCATTTATCGAAAGACAGTCGAAGGTAATTTTTGGAAATTTCGTTACACTCGAACAGGGCTCCGGTATTGTGCATATCGCCCCGGGTCATGGACTCGAGGACTATATTGCAGGGATGGAGTACGGTCTCGACACCCTGTCTCCGGTTGATGATGAGGGACGGTTTACCGATGAGTTTCCCCTGATGAAGGGAGTGCAGGTCTTTGATGCCAATCCCAAAATAATAGAGCTGCTTAAAAGCAAAAAGGCGCTTATTAAAACCGAAGAAATTGAGCATTCATACCCCCATTGCTGGCGATGCAAAAAGCCGCTTATCTTCAGGGCCACGGAACAATGGTTCATGATAATCGACCACAACGACATGCGTGCCCTTGCGATGAAGGCCGTGGATGATACAACCTGGATCCCCGCCTGGGGTGAACTGCGCTTCCGCGGAATGATAGAAACCAGGCCCGACTGGTGCCTTTCCAGGCAGCGCTCCTGGGGAGTGCCGATTCCGTCGTTCAGGTGCGCGTCGTGCAAAGATCGGAAGAGCACAC
>JBFZEZ010000497.1:0-5645 GCA_041306585.1 Spirochaetota bacterium
ACATTTCAAGGCTTCCGGCCGCCTCGATAAAATCCCCGGACAACGTCGGTGAATTGATCGTCAGATCAGGGGGTCCCTCGCGGTCCACCACCCCGGGGAATCCGATCTGAAGCACGAGCGCGCTGTATCCGACATACACGGCATACTCGCCGCTCCTGGTCTCCCCGTTTTTGTCGGTGATATCAACGGTTACCGCATAACGGAAAGCGGGAAAATTTGAAGGCTCAACCGTGGCATCAGGCAGGGCCTTGAACTGAATGGCAAAGCCCCCCGCAGCATCGGTTGCTGCGGACCCCTGCGCAATCTGGGTCTCCGGCGCCGGTGGGGGATACATTCCCCAGAAACACCATCTGTAAGGATAGAATACGCGCCGTATAACCCGATAGGTGACTGCCGCACCGTCGATCGGATAACCCGCATACGCCATGGCGGTCCCCTTTACTTCGACGGGGCTATTGAGACGATACTGTTTGTCCGCGGGGAGGAACCCGACTTCAAATGTCGGCCGTTTGTATTCTTCAACCGATATGCCGATTGAACTATACCCGTCACTGATGCTCATCACCCCGTTCAGCAGGCCTGTGGGGAGAATGAAGCTCCCGCTGAAAGATCCGAATTCGTTGGTCGCCAGATTCAGCTCAGAAACCTTCTCGCCGTTCACATCAGAAAGGACCGCCGCGACTGGAGCATTCGGCATGATGGCGGTCTTCTCCCCGCCCCTGCTGTCGAGCGAAACACGTATCCCCTTGAAATAAACGGTCTGACCCGGTCGATAGATTGAACGGTCGGTGAAGAAAAATGTCGCGATGCTTGCACTATGATTGTCCCACGAATGATGGGAATAATATCCCCGATCGTGAAACAAACGGTCTTCACCATGGATTATTTCGAGGTTAAAACTATTACTGGGCAGTGTGTTGTGCGGTACGACCACCTCGCCGTTTTTGTCCGCGGTAAAACGGGGCCCCTGTTTTTCGATATATTTCTTCTGTCCCTCGTTCCATTCATTATACCAGGTCTGGACAATGGCCCCGGTCAGGGCCGCCCCGCTGTCCCGATGCATGACCTGCATCTCCATGCCTCGGTCTCCCTGGTTCCTGAAGATAGTTGCGATAGCGCTGGCCCTGAGGACGCAATAAGCGACGGCATGTTCCTTCATGTCGAATGAGGGGCTATTGGACACGAGCAGAAGATAGGTCCCTCTACCAACCCCGTCCACCGATATTTCTGCGGAATGTCCTTGATAATCCCCGGCATTGGGGAGGGCGATGTCCCATTTTCGGAGCGGCGTCCTGGCGGTATAATAGTCCACCATTTCCTGATTATTTACTTTCTGTTTCCCCCTGAGTTCCTGTCGCGTTGTTGCTACGATCCGGAAATAGAGACGGTCGATATTTTTATATGAGACCAGCGCCAGAGATGGACGGTCTGGAAGGAGTGTCTCTTCCATTGATACCGTAATCGTCCGTCCCTCAAGCTCATGTTTTAAGGCCCCGCAATTAACCGAGCCGCTGGTGCCGGGATAGCGCAGTATCGCCTCGGTACACAGATCATGGGCCTTTTTTTTATGCCACTGGTGATCAGGCGCGCGTACCGGATCATACTTCTCTCCCCCCTCGGCGATGTGCCGGGCCAATTCATAATAGATGTCTCCTGCCGCCCTATACTCCTTATATCGTTCGAGCATCCTCCTAAGGGAGTCTTCATACACCTTGTCTTTATCCCCGATGATGGTCTTGCTGTAGACATACCCGAGCCGCTTGAGGTCGACATCGATAAGGGCATCAGGATCTTTATCACTCACATGAAAGGCGGTTAAATCGCGAAGGTACTTGATCGCATAATAGTGAAAGGAAAAAGTATCTTCAGTGGCAATCGTCATCTTTGCGAAGGAATTGTTCGGGAAAAAATAATCGGCGCTGTTCAGTGTGAACTGTTCCGCCGGCCTCGCCACCGACGCTTCGTTGTTCATGAAAAAATCGACAGCGCGATGGGCGAGAAAATCGTACAAGGTGGGCCGTACTTTTCTCGACTCCTTGTTTCCCTGCAATACAACATCATGCATGTTTAGCGGGGTTTTCTTCAGCTGCTCGCCGGCGTCAAGTGAATGATGGTAGTGGGAAAGGACCTCTTCCACGATCTTTTTCAGGTCCCAGGTGCGCATATCGTCATTTTTGAATTCGACCGCTGCTGACCGTTTTAAAAATCGATATCGATTCTGCTGATAGAAGTTCCAGTACTGTTCGGCAATCATGGAATGGAGGATGTTTTTGACCGGAAACGCATTCCCCGAAAGTTCCCGCCAGAGCAGCTTTTGGATCCCGACAAAGGCGTCCTCCTCTACGCGCTGCATATAATTACAGCGTTGGATGAGAGCCTTAATCAGCTGTCCGTAATTTTTTTCAGCCGCTGCAGCATGGTGGACCTCTTCAATTATTTTCAGCGACGACTTGGGAAGCCCTTTCTCATCGCACTTCCGCACCTCCTCCCAGGCCTTGTCATACAGGAACCCCTTGAGGGATTGGAATTTCTGTCCGACTATTTTGGAATAGAGCGTATAGGGGAGCAACGAAACTGCAATAATCAACGACCACAATATAAAACGCCTCATAAAAAACTCCTAATGAAAACCTTAGTTAGAGAAGACTATAATAGAGCCGTTAAAAAATCAACTATAAACCAAAAAATAGGGAACGTTTTCACATCTCGTCTGGCAGATTGCAGGAGTTGCGGTCGGCAATCGTCGCCGACATCTTCAAGAAACAGTCAATTGTGAGTTCGAGGTAGTCAGTGCCGAACCCCAATCTGCAGGCATGCTATGACCAGGAGAGGAGAGTGGAAGCGTCAGATGAATCTCAGATCTTCAATTCGAATTTTATGGCGCGTCTAATATTATATAACAAACATCATCATCATAATCATACGTACCGGCGAATGATTGAATTTCTTCAAGCAGAATTTTATTGCAATCATCAATGGACAGGGAACTGAACTTTTCTAAAATTGATTCGATTTTTTCCAAAAAAAATATTGTTTGGTCCTCGAGTGATCTTAATTCAATCAAACCATCTGTATAAAATAAAATTTTTGAATTTTTATCGATTTGAATAGTATGATTTGTAAAAATTTTATCTTTCTCATGCAGGAATGAATTCCGGTAGACAGCCAGAGGAAGCGATTTGTTAACCTTCGCCGTCGTGACTTTTGATTCTGAAATAATATATGGCGAGTAATGACCGGCATTTGAAAATATAAACTCGCGGGATGTCCTGTTGTATATGCCATAGAATGCGGTAATAAAATTATTGCCTGTTTTGTTATAAAGGATTTCATTCAGATTTTTCAATAATGATGCCGGATCAAATTTTAAATTGCCGAGGTCAAGAATCCGGGCTTTCAGCATTGATGTAATCAGTGCCGCGGCTATCCCATGACCCGCAACATCCGCTATGAAAATCCCGATTTTATCAATCTCACGGAATAAAATATAATCAAAAAAATCACCCCCGATCTTTTCCATGGGTTTAAAATATGAACGGATATATTCCAAGTTAATATTTCCCGGAACCAGTTGTTCCTGAATTTTTTTTGCCATCAGTAAATCGTTAAATGTCTTTTCATGATATATCCGGAGTTCATTTCTTTCCCCTTCCAGGTCCCTGGTTTTCTGTTCAAGATCCTGCTTCTGTTTGTAATCCCTGCGGGAATAATACTCGAAATAGTAATTGGAAACCATCCCCATAATATTTGCCGATATGAGGAAAAAGTTATTCCCGATGAATATTACATTTCGAAATCCTGATGTATCACGCTTGTCGGTCACCAATACCATCAGTACATAGAAAAGATAGATTCCCCATCCTGCGCAGGCTGAATAAAAGAATGAAATACGCAAAAAAGTGTAAATCCCGAAAATAATAATAATCAGACCCGAATAGTACATAAGATTTATATATTGATTATTAGAATAATACACGATAGCGATAATGCCTGCGCCGGCAAGAAAAGACACAAAGGATATAGATGGTTGTGCAATTTTTTTAAAAAATTTCGTAAATGATAAAATAATTACACACACAAGAAATGGCGTCACGATCCCGATACGAATAAAAAGAAATAACAAGAACTGCCCGGAGTCGGTAAAATAGTCCAGTACGCTGAATAGATCATACATTATCAGTGCGCAAATCAACGCAATCGGCATTGCTTTCAGATTAAACTGAAGATATGCATCCCTAAACTTTTTTTCAGCATCACCGGCAAAGGTAAGTTTTTTTAACTTGAAAGCCCTGAGAAAGAAACCTTTATTCTGTTTTCCTACCACTGGATATCTCCATTGATACATTTTTTCAAGTATACAATACAGCAATCATATACAAAAAATCAATATATAATTTTTCGGAATCCGCTATCTATATGGTTAAAAGTTTAAATTAATAGGTATCTTATACTATAACATGTTCATGAAGACCCCCCAACACCCCGAGGGAGCTTTAAGAGTGAGGAACGCGCGGTATATTGAAATTCCCACATTGCAATAGTTATAAATGCTACCTCTGGAAGGAAAAGGGCACTAGAAAGCGCACTGAATAAAAAAAATTTTCATATTTGTGAATAATTTTTGAAGAAATGTTGAAACCATCGATAAAAATTAGTATTTTCCATTCGTGGTTTTTAAATCGATGGGAACTGTCCACCCCGCCAATTCCCGGCAGGATAACATGATACCATTGAGCTTTGAATAGTGTAATTTTTAAAAATTTATTTTAGTGGAGATAAACATGGCTAATGAAACGACCTTACCAATTGAAACCAATCATGAAAATCTTGGACTCGATAATGTTGAAAGGATACAAGAGATCAAAGAAAAGCGTTTCGTGTCAAGTGAAGGCTGGTACTTGAAAATTGAAGGTAGTGATGCCGCAATCGCAATCGATAATTTCAGTTCACATGGCCTTAAATTGATATCTCCCATAAAGCTGCCGGAAAAGTGCACAGCCAGGCTGTTAATTAAGGATAACCTTATTCGAACAATTGATTTCCACACCATATGGGAAAAGAAACAGCATAACAATATAGAATATGGGGTTGAAATCGATGATGATCCCCTGGATATCGATTATTTCAATGGAATTGTTAAAGCCTTCAATATGATGAAAATAATCCATGACATCCCGCGGAAAAACATTCCCAATGCAATTATTCAAATTATCTATGATATAAAATTTTTTTTTGAGCAGATTGAAAAAGAAGTAAATGAAATTGAGTCTTCAATGAATTTAACAAGCCAGCTGGAAATTGAAAATTTTGAGGAATCATTCTGCACGTATGTGGGTGAAGAAATGTCGCGTGTTTTGCGTCCGATGTTTGGGCAGATTGTTCAATTGACAAAAAACCTTGATGGTACAAATCTGCAGGAAACAATCAAATATTTCAGAGAATCATTAAAGGAATATCTCTATCAGTCGCCGTACGCTGACCGCGTCTTCAAAAAACCCCTGGGATACGCGGGGGATTTTGAAATGATGCGATACATATATCAAAACGAACTCCTCGGCAAAACTCTGCTTTCCAAATGCATCCACAGGTTTTATCTTTCTCAACCCGGTTGTTCCGCAGTAAGAAACAGAAAATACTTTATTTAT
>JBFZEZ010000498.1:0-2893 GCA_041306585.1 Spirochaetota bacterium
AAAAAAGCGGGGATCTTTCATTATCCATATATCAAAGGCCTGCTGGATGAGCATTTTGCCCGGAAATGCGATCACCGTAAACAACTCTGGACTCTGCTCGTCTTTGAAATGTGGCGAAAGGAATACCTGGAATAATATAGGCAACAAGGAAGCATCATCATGCAAATACACGTACAATCTTCATGGATAAACAAAACGTGGCAAATTCGCATTCTTCTGGGGGGAATGATATGTCTTGTCAGCTTCCTTTACGGATTACAGCATGTGCTCTTCCTCTATGAGAACGATTGGAAGTACAAGAATGTTGTCTTCATGAGTTTGTATAAATCATGGGATGCCGGGCATTATTTAACTCAAATCAAAGAAGTGTATGAGGGGAATCATCAGCTTTCCAATGCCTATTTTGCGGAATATAAAAACACCGTTCCCTCTCCCTGGCCGCTGTTTCCATTATATATTACGGCGTCTATCGGAAAAAAGCTCGGTTTACAAGTACAACATCTTGCCGTTTTTATGGATTTTTGTCTGCCCCCTCTTATTTTTTTCTTCACCTATCTGCTCCTTGCGACGATATGTTCTGTGAAAAGCGTTTCCATTGCGGGGGCGTATGTATTGGTGTTGACGCCGCACTTTTTGCATGTTCCTTTTTCTCTGGGACGCCAATTGTTCGAGAAATCTTTTCAATTATGGAGTTTCGTCTCTGCGCTGCTTAATGAGGCGCATTGTTTTAATTGTTTTTCGCGTCCGATTAATCCTCAGCTTACCTTCACATTTCTGATCATGTCACTATGCTGTTTTTTCAAAGGCATTACGACCCAAAAATATCGTTATTTTGCGCTTGCTGTGATGATGGGGATAACGCTTTCCTATTCCTATGTATTTTTTTCTACATATTTGTATGTTGTGTTAGGAACCGGAACGCTTATCTCTTTATGTTTGAAAAAATGGAACTATTGCCGCGCCTCCTTTTTCGTCCTGGCTCTTATTCTGATCGGTTCTGCCCCTTTTTGGTATATGACGTTTACTTTTCCAAAGACAGAATTGTCTCAAATGGCCTGGATGACGAAGTCTCATGCGCCAATCTTCACGATACAATTTGGGGTCATTCTTGCAGGATGCGGCATCCTTTGGCATGCTCTGCGAAAAGGCATTCTCAGAACGATTCCAGGAATTGCTGCGTTATCTTTGCTATTAAGCGGAGTCATTTGTGTCAATCAACATGTCATCACAGGAATTTTCGTTCAACCTGGCCATTACATAAATTATGTCATTCCCCAATCTATGATTCTTGCTGTCTCATTAATCGCCGCAGAAATTCTATACAGCCCGAAAAAAAGACAAATTTTGCTTCCGTTCAGGGTCCGAACCGTTTTGCTGACCGGGGGGATATTAGGAATTATTATTGGAGTATTCGTGCATCCATCACTCTTTACCATAGTGTTTCATCCTCGTGGAATGTTTGCCGCAGCGTCGAATTTTACGGTATATCTTGTGATGCTTTCAAAATGTGGAGTAGGATTCGGTGTGTTTTTTTTCATGTTAGGAATATTCTTGAGGGATTCCTCTCTTGTTCTCAGACTTCGTCTAAGAACGTTTGTTTCAATCGGTATTCTTGCTTATGCGACGTTGAATGTCGGAATCATCCAATTTGTCTGGTACCAGGGCTATATGAAAACGACATTCGGATTTTTTCAACAACTGCATCCGGCCTTAGAGTGGCTGAATGCGCATACTGAGGCGGAATCAGTCATCTTAGGCTGCTTTGATTATATGCCCTATGGCAATACCCTTGATAATGTTATCACGCTCTATACGCATAATAACGTCTATGCCTCATATCATGCGCAATATTACCCTGTTCCTGCAATGACTGAAATTGTCGATCGCGTGTATAATATGATGCTGTTTATGGGAATGACGAAACAAGAAGATGTAGAAACCACTTTACGAGAGATGATCTTGCCAGGCTCATTTCAGGAATATCAAGAGAAATTACACAGAGATGTCTATACAGAAGTGAAACACTATCGCGCGGATTATCTATTGTACGGTCCGCGTGAACGACAAAAATTTACATTAGATCCTGAACAGCACTATTCCTTTTTGCAAAAGGCCTACGACGATGGGATGGTGAAAATTTATCGTATTTTATAGATTGGAAGGACAATCATGCATAAACTGAATCTGTTTCTGATAAAGATTTTGCCGAAATTCGATCTGGTACTGGCCTTTCTGCTGTACCTGCCAGCCCGGATGCTGAAAGCGGTCAGGGCCAGAGGGGTGAACCATTTCCCGCGCTGCCGTCAGATGTTCCTGAAAGTCGGCATGTTTCCGATTTTGGATCATTTTTATGATCCGTTATTTAACGAACAGCATCTGAAAAAACCATTGTCTGAGCCAAGAGTCTTGCCTGGCATTCAATGGAATGACCGGGCGCAGCTCGAACTCCTCGCACAATTTCACTATACTGAGGAACTCATCAGTATAAAAATGTATAAAGAAAACGACCACACCTTTCATTTCAATAATCATGTATTTGACGCAGGAGACGCCGAAACCTGGTATAATATGATCAGATGGTTCCGGCCGAAAACGATTATCGAAATCGGCAGCGGCTATTCGACGCTGATGGCGATCAAGGCGGTCACGCAAAACAGGCAGGACGATCCAGAGTATCAATGCCGGCATATCTGCATTGAACCTTACCTCTCGCCCTGGCTTGAGGAGGCAGACCTTACAGTCATTCGGCAGAAAGTCGAAGAGGTTGACCTGAGCCTCTTTGCCAGCTTACAGCCTGATGATATGGTTTTTATTGATTCGTCGCATATTATCAGACCCCAGGGAGATGTGCTTTTTGAATATTTTGAAATCTTACCAGTTCTTCCAACCGGAG
>JBFZEZ010000499.1:0-4082 GCA_041306585.1 Spirochaetota bacterium
ACTATTACCTTTTCCCCGGGATACAATTTCCTTACCGGCGATAACGGTGTTGGAAAGACGAATATTCTCGAGGCTGTTTCCTTATCATCAAATATAAAATCATTCAGGAACTCGCATGACGATGACATGATACACTGGGGAGATGACTGGTATTATTGCGCCAGCGAGGTAAATGAATGTGAAAACAGTTTGTTCGAGGTTGGTTATTCAAGGGAAAACGGAAAAATTAAAAAAAAGCTTAAAATTGATCACAAGGAAGTTAGAAAAGCCTCTGAATATTTTGGAAAACTTTTAAGCGTGGCTATTTCTCCGGAAGACATTAATTTAATAGGCGGACCACCGGAATCAAGGAGAAGGTTTTTTGACGGTGTTTTTTCAAAGGTTGATAATGACTATTACAGCACGCTTATTTCATTCAGGAAGACCCTGACATCACGAAACCGCGTATTAAGGGATTCAAAAGAAAACAGGAACGCATTTAACAGCCATCATGTTGATACATGGAACCGTATCTTCGCCGAACACGCTTCCGGGTTGATAAAAAAAAGATCGATTTTCATATCTGAATTCAACTCTGTTTTCAGCGTATCCTATAATAATATTTCCGGTGGTGAATTTTCTCCTTCAATAAAGTATCAAAATAACGCCCAATGCAGTGAAGAGGATGAAATAATATCAAAACTTGAAACCTCGATAATGAAGGACATTATTACCGGATCAACGACCGTGGGACCTCACAGGGATGATTATATAACCGTTGACGAAAAAGCGATGAATTTTCAGAACTTTTCCTCCCAGGGTCAGAGAAGAACCGCCTCTATTTCATTAAAAGCGGCAGAACTGTCCTTTCTTGAATCAAGGCTAAAAAAAAAAGCTGTTATACTCGTCGACGATATTTTTTCAGAGCTTGATGATAAAAGGCGCAGGAATCTCCTTGGTTTTCTTACCGGGGGAAACCAGGTCATATTCAGCATGATTGACAGCAGGGAGTTTCTCATTCATGAACTGAAACCCTATAAGATATATTCTATCGAGAAAAATGGAGTGATAAGGGAAAAATGAAATTTAATTTTTTCCAGAAAAGGGCAAACAGGGCTATCCGGGCTAAAAGCGCTATCCAGGCGCTGTTGTCTGAATGCAGGATTGATACGCCTTTGCTGATAAATTCCCTGCAGGAAAACTGGAGTAAAATCGTAAATGTCATTGTCGCGTCTCACAGCAGGCCGGAAAGAATTTTTAAAAATGTTCTTTACATTGCCGCCGATCATCCGGCTTATTCCAATGAAATTATCATGATGAAAGGAATGATAATCGAAAAGATGAACAGGGAACTGGGGTTTAATGACGTCAGGGATATACGGGTTGAAGTAAAAAGGCTGAAGTGGTGATTATTGTACCATGTTTATTCATATCGGTAACAGGGTGGTTATTTCGGACTCGATGCTGGTGGGGATCTTTAACCGGGAGACGATCGAGCATTCGGAAATAAACGAAAAATACTGCCGGAACCTGGCAGGGGATGTCAAGACGATAGTGGTTGATGTTAAAAACGAAATCTACACGAGCGGTGTGAGCTCATTTACCATAATCAAGAGAATCACGCTGAATGACGGAATTGTCTGGAGAAGGGAAGAAGATGACTAAAGAATACGGTGCCGATAAAATACAGATACTGGAGGGGCTGGACGCGGTTAGGAAAAGGCCCGCGATGTACATAGGGTCCACCGATGTGAACGGACTTCACCACCTTGTCTATGAAGTGGTCGACAACTCCGTTGACGAGGCCCTCGCCGGCTTCTGTGACACGATAATTGTCACGATACATGCCGACAATTCGGTCGAGGTCGTGGATAACGGCCGCGGTATTCCAGTCGAGGAACACCCGGTGTACAAGTCTTCCGCCCTCGAAATCGTCATGACCAAGCTCCATGCCGGGGGTAAATTCGACAATGAAAGCTATAAGGTTTCGGGAGGGCTGCATGGCGTGGGCATCTCGGTGGTAAACGCGCTCTCGAGTGAACTGACTGTCGAGGTGTACCGTAATAACAAGAGATATGTACAGACATATGTAAGGGGAGTGCCGAAGGCAAAAGTGAAGGCTGTAGGGGAAGCGAAAAAATCCGGTACCCGCGTGGTTTTCATGCCGGACGAAAAAATATTCGAAACTACCCAGTTCAGTTTTGAAGTGCTCTCAAAAAGGATGAGGGAACTTGCGTTTCTCAATGCGGGGATCAAGATTGTGCTCCGGGATGATCGCGGTAAAGGCAAGGAAAGCGTGTTCCAGTTCAAGGGCGGCATCACGTCCTTCATACAGCACCTTAACGAAAACAAGAACTCGATTACGAAAAAAATAATTTCCTTCAACATGCAGCGGAGCAATGTTGATGTTGAAATAGCGCTCGAGTATATTGATACGTATAACGAGGTCGTGTACACGTACGCGAACAATATCAACACGAAAGAGGGCGGGACCCACATGATCGGTTTCAGATCCGCCCTTACGAGGGTTCTGAATGATTTTTTAAAGAAGGAAGGTTATGACAAGAAGATGTCCCAGCTCTCAGGTGACGACGTGAGGGAGGGGCTCACCGCGATCATAAGCGTGAAGCTCCCGAATCCACAGTTCGAGGGACAGACGAAAATGAAGCTGGGCAACGGTGAGGTGAAGGGCATTGTCGAGTCCATCACCTTCGAAAACCTGAGCCAGTTTTTTTACGAGAACCCGCCCATAGTGCGGAAGATCCTGGACAAATGTATCCAGAGCGCCCAGGCGCGGATCGCGGCGAAAAAAGCCAAGGACCTCACCAGGAGAAAAAGCGCCCTGGAAAACGACGCCCTCCCCGGAAAACTTGCCGACTGTTCGGAAAAGGACCCTGCGCTCTGCGAGCTCTACCTCGTCGAAGGGGATTCCGCCGGTGGATCGGCAAAGCAGGGACGGGACCGGAATTTTCAGGCGATTCTCCCCCTGAAGGGAAAGATCCTCAATGTGGAAAAATCAAGGCTTGATAAAATTCTCTCCAACGAGGAAATTAAGACTATCATCACCGCCATCGGTACGGGAATCGGAAGCGAGGAGTTCGATATAAAAAAGGCGCGGTATCACAAGATCGTGATAATGACGGACGCCGATGTCGACGGTCTTCACATCAGGACGCTTCTGCTGACTTTCTTTTTCAGGTACATGCAGGAAATAATCAAAAGCGGACACCTATATATCGCGCAGCCGCCGCTGTACAGCATCAAGAGCGGCAACGAGCTTCATTATGCTTACGACGATGAGGAGCGGGACAAGGTGATGAAGACGCTGGACAGCCAGAAGTGCACCATCCAGCGTTACAAGGGACTCGGGGAGATGAATCCGGAACAGCTCTGGGACACCACGATGAATCCGGAAAACAGGACCATCCTCCAGGTGATGCTGGAAGACGAAGTTGAAGCTGAGGAGATATTCACAATCCTCATGGGTGATGCCGTGGAGCCGAGAAGAAAATTCATCGAGGACAATGCGCGCAACGTGCAGAACCTCGATCTGTGATATGAACCAGGGGTGTAAACGTGGCCAAGAAAGTACATAAAAGGGAAGATGGTACCCAGCGGGTCATTCCCGTGGAAATTGAAGACCAGATGAAGTCATCCTACCTGGATTACGCGATGAGCGTGATCGTGGGCAGGGCGCTGCCCGATGTCCGGGACGGCCTCAAGCCGGTACACCGGCGGATACTCCATGCCATGAACGTGAGGGCCTGGAGGAGCGACAGGCCGTACGTGAAATCGGCGAAGATAGTCGGGGAGGTCATCGGTAATTATCATCCCCATGGAGACGCCGCGGTCTACGACGCGATGGTCCGGATGGTCCAGGACTTTTCCATGCGCATTTCGCTGATTGACGGGCAGGGAAACTTCGGCTCCGTCGACGGCGACCCGCCCGCCGCCTACCGGTATACCGAGGCGCGCCTGGCGAAAGTGGCCGAGGAGCTGCTTCGCGATATAGACAAGGAAACGGTGGATTTCACCGCGAACTTTGACGATTCCCGGAAAGAACCGGTTGTCCTTCCGGCATCCATTCCAAACCTGCTGGTGAA
>JBFZEZ010000500.1:0-2764 GCA_041306585.1 Spirochaetota bacterium
ATACCATTCACGATATATCACGTAAACCGCAGTTAGTCGAATTTCTGGAGTTATACATAACAGTATTCGAATTTTTCCATCGTCAATTGTAAAAGATGGATTCCTGCCGAAATTTATACTCGCATAAGCGGTACGGGAATGACAGTGGTGAGGAATATCATTATACTATAAGAATAAAAAAAAACGCGCATCAGGAAAGCTTCATGACAGCAATTATCACACCTGTGGCCGAAATGGCAAGACCAAAAGACCAGATCATGAACTGTAACAAACGGTTTGAAAGCTCGTCAAAGCGTTTATCCATCTGTTCAAAACGCTTATCCATCTGCTCAAAACGCTTTTCAACCTGTTCAAAACGCTTTTCAACCTGTTCAAAACGCTTTTCCATAAAATCAAATCCACGGTTCATGAGTTCACGTTGATTTTTGAGTTCTTCTTCAACCCGTACCATACGCTCGCGCAGTTCAATCTCATAAACAACCGGGGGCCTGCCGAGGCTCTGCTCAGCAAGGAGGCGGGGAAGGCTGGATTTCAAATAGTTTTCTATAGCATCAAAATCTTTTTGTTCAAGGGGCATGTATTTTCTCCTACACTAATATTTAGTATCTCAAAATATTCGTTTTGTGTCAAATTATTTTTTATTAAAAACTCAATAAAAGCGTAGGAGCTGCTTGATTTAGCCAGTAGAATTTTTAGGTGGGATCAATTATTTATACATGAACATGCCTTCTTTCACTGTACTTAATGCGGAGGGCCCTGTAATCATTATCATCCGAATAGATCCGGTATTGGTTTTTGCCAGAGGCTTTCGCATCATACAGAGCGTCATCCGCCTGTTTTTGCAGTATGAGGTACTGGTTTCTGATATCGTCATTTTCAAAATGTTTAATATTTTTAAGAGGGATTGAATAAGGCGCAACCCCCGCGCTTACGGTCACATTGAGCAATGTATCATCAATCAAATATTCCAATGCGGCGTGCACTTTTTTATAGATTTTCTTTAAATACCTATGCGCCCCCTCAAGATCAGTCGAGGGGAGGATAACGTCAAATTCCTCACCGCCGTATCGAATTACATAATCGGTCGGACGGGAATATTCTTTCAAGATCCCCGCTATATCAATAAGAATGCGGTCGCCTGTATTATGACCGAACCTGGTGTTGATTGCTGAAAAATCATCGATATCAAAGCGGATAAGAACGAGATTGTAGTTTTTATTGTACTGTTCATCAAAAACCCGCGAAGCAGTTTTTAAAATGTTGGTCAGATAATCGTCCCGGTATTTAAGGAGGTTGGTCTTTGTGTCAATATTGATTTTTTCTTTGAGCTCTTGGCTCTGATAAAGTAGAATATGATAATCAAGGTTAAGGCTGCTTAGGAGACCCATAACCTGATCGTCAACTGCATTGTTATTGTAGAGATGGGTCATGACCTTTACCATACTCAATTCGAATGACGATAATTCCTGACCTTTCATTACAAATACTCCAAAATTATATTTTTTTCAATGTAACAAGTAAAAAAAACACATCGTTATTGTCAAGTATATTTAAAAACAAAATTACACTATAGTAGCAACAGGTCATTTTTAGGGGGTACCAATCCATATCATGTCATTCCCGTGCAGACGGGAATCCTTAATTCGCGTCTAGCGAGAATGATCCCCGCTGTAGTTTATACTCGCGCAGGCGGGTACGGGGATTACATAGAGGTACAATTTAGTAAATACCCCCTATAAATGACCTAATACCTATAGAAACCACCAAAGAAGCGAGAAATGACCTCTTACAAACTATAGTTGCGTCATAAGATACATAATCCTGCTCGCTTTATCCTTGGGCATAAGGGTTATCAGGTATGAGCTGATACTCGTTTTTCCTACATCCGTTGCATCCTGGTCCATCTGCCTGAGAACATCGATGATGAGGCTGTCTTCCCAGGCGCTTATGATTTTTGCCGCCTCCTCGGGGGGCATTGATGATATTTTTTGAGAGAGGTCCTTTATGTTCTTCTTATACCCTGTGTGTTTCGTCTTCTCCTGATCGAATTTTTTCTTTTCAAGATCAATCCCCTTTCTGGTTTCGCTGATTTTTTCCATTTCCAGTTCAAAGGACTTTTCTTTCTCAATTAAAAGCGCCTCCCTACGGTCAATGTCCTCAATCCGTTCGGCTAGCCTCTGTTTCTCCTTGTCAAATTCTTCCCGTTCTAACAGCGACGGCTCGTCACCGCGCGCGTTCAGCACTGATTCAGGTTCACTCCGGTATTGAGCTACAAACCTATTGATACTCACCAGCCCGATGTAATCCAGCCAGAACAAGCCGACTAGTGAAATGAATAGGATTAAGATCAAAAGGTATATAATTTTTGACTTTTCGGTTACTAGTGCCATTTCTCTACTCCTCAAACGTAATCCGGTCCATTTTACTCCATCAAAAACAGGGATGGATCAGGGACTTGGACCGATTTATTCCCCATTCTTTAAATAATTATCAATCGCTTTTTTCTGCATAAGCCCCATTGCCCCGCGGGGGGATTCAGCCTTTTGATTATCACCTGATTCGGTATTAATCACCGCCTTGACCAGGGATGGGAAAATATTATTCTTTCCCGCATACTGCTCCGCAAGCGCACTTATTTCATTGACTGTTGCTGCTTTTATGCGCTCTCCCCTCTTCGAGTTGACATCTGCAATGGCCGCGGCCTGGACCTCATCATATGCTTCTTTTTTGACAGATACATTCGGTCGAGATCGGAAGAGCGTCG
>JBFZEZ010000501.1:0-4816 GCA_041306585.1 Spirochaetota bacterium
GATAGTCAAGCTTGATGCAACAGGCGATATTACCTGGCAAAAATCCCTCGGAGGATCAGGAGATGATCAAGCTAACAGCATTCAGCAAACAACTGACGGTGGCTATGTTATCGCCGGATGGTCTGATTCAAATGACGGCGATGTCAGCGGCAATCATGCCAGCAATGACTGCTGGATAGTCAAGCTTGATGCAACAGGCGATATTACCTGGCAAAAATCCCTCGGAGGATCAGGAAGTTACGAAAGGGCTTTCAGCATCCAGCAGACCCTTGGCGGCGGTTACATTGTCGCTGGATGGTCTGATTCAAATGATGGCGATGTTAGTGGTAATCATGGTGGTTGGGGGGACTTCTGGATAGTCAAGCTCGATGATGCAGGCGATATTACCTGGCAAAAATGCCTCGGCGGGTCAGGAATGGATATTGCCAACAGTAACAGCATTCAGCAGACTGCTGACGGTGGATATATTGTCGCTGGACAAAATGCCTCAAATGACGGCGATGTCACCGGCAATCACGGTATTAGTATGGATGGTGATTACTACTGTACTCAGGACTACTGGATAGTCAAACTCGATTTTTCAGGTAATATTGTATGGCAAAAATCCCTCGGTGGATCAGGAATGGACCTTGCTAACAGCATTCGGCAAACAACTGACGGGGGTTATATCGTCGCTGGACAAAGTCCTTCAAGTGATGGCGATGTCATCGGTAATCATGGCGAAAGTTGTGACTACTGGATACTCAAACTCACTGCAACAGGCGCTATTACCTGGCAAAAATCCCTCGGTGGTTCGGGAAATGATTTTGCTAACAGCATCCAGCAAACAACTGACGGTGGTTATATTGTCGCTGGATTTAATAATTCAATTGATGGTGATGTCAATGGTAATCATGGCGACAATGACTTTTGGATAGTTAAACTTGATAAGAATGGCGAGTACAAATAGTGCTGTCATCCACCGGTTGTTTTAGCAATCGGTCTTTTGAAAATAAAAACAAAAGGCGATGTTGATCAACGTCGCCTTTTGTTTTTATCCTCGTGTCAATCCCTTCAATGCATAATCACCGTTGCGGGGGGATTGCATGCGACACTCTGCCCGCACGATTTCAACCGTCCCGCGGTTGACACTGCCGCGGCACACCCGCGCCTCATTGCCAAACTCGCGCGGGCAGGGCTTAAGGTCGTCATCTTCCGCGGTAATCATTCCCTTCTTTGCATGCGGATGCCTTGATTATGAATAAAAGTCCGGAAAGAATCAGGCCCACCGATGGGCTGGTAATAGATAAAAGCGCTGTAGGTTCCGGTGGCAAAGGCCATTGTGGTGTTCATTTCTGACATGAATACTGTTTTTTTTGCCGCCCCCTGCACGCCGGTTCCAATCATACCTGTGGTTGTCTGGAACCCCTCTGTTCCCGTGGGCACAGCGCCACCCGTAGCCGCGAATTTCCACGTGAGAGGATATTGCCCGGTTGAATCGTAGAGTGTCGGCTCATTGCCTGCGGTGTAATTGCCATACGCGATGGACGCTGGATTGCCGGATGCGTCCTTGGAGAAATGAACGACAATGTTGTATTCAGACGGCGGGAACACCGAGGGACCGTTTGATTTCGCGGCGAGTGTGGAATTGCCATAGTACATCCAGATATAATCCGCATTGGATGAAGCATCGATCTGCGTCACCCGCACCCAGATGAATGAATCGCCTGCTTTTGTGAATACTTCGATTTCATAGGCAAGCTCGGTTGTCTCGTTACTGTCATAGAAACGCAGGTCATCGCCGGTGTTCGAGGAGATGTCGGTATAAAGGGGCGAACCGTTCGGAATCACCACCAGCGCAGGGTAATTAACCAGGTTTTCAGCGTCGGTGTTGTACCGCCCCCGGCACAAAAAATATTAAAGATTACGATTCCGAAAATGATAATAATTACATTCAGTTTTTGTACATGCCCCCTCCTCCCAAAAAAAAATTGTATTTTACTCAATCGACCCTGGTATTACAACCTGCATCGGCCGCATTATGCTGCCATGATGGAATCTGCTGATGCTGATGATTCGATCATGGGTCAGACAAACCGGTCTGATCGTCTGCTTGCCATCACGAATTCTTTTCTGCTGAATGACCACCCGGTTATTCTCCATTTCAATCCGCTTGAAGAAAACAAGCCGGGCATTTACATTGTTCTCATCGGATATGACGAGTCGCAGGGAATGGTTTATTATGCAGATCCAAAAAAGGGGGGATATATCGGCATGATTGAACATGACCGCTTTATTGCCGATTACTGGTATACCTCATCGGATGATACTCATTATCGATGGGATGGTTCCTGGCTCGGATTTTATCCCGGGGACGGTAATCGTGTTCCGGGGGATTTCAAGTTCAGTTTCCACCATGACGGTTACATGCGATCATACATTATGCATATTCCGGATGGGATTGATTTCTCCAGTCCGGTCCCCCTGGTTATGGATTTTCATGGAATATATCAGCGCGCGGCAGGACAAAAAAAATGGTCCGGATTTTATGAACTCTCTGAAAATGCGTCCGAGAAATTTGTCGTGGTTTTTCCGGAGGGGATCCCCGCGCCCGGCTTTCCTTCCAGACATTCCTGGAACACAGAAACCGCCAGTGGGGCGGATTTTGGTCAATGGCTCAGTTACGCCTGGCAGGTTAAAACTGATGATGTCGGCTATGTGCGTAATATAATCCCGTCAGGCCGTTCCCGGTGCTGACATTTGTCGGATATGATGACACCTTTGTTTTTAACCCGGACAATAAAGATTTTTCGATATATGACTCCTTCCATCGCTGGGGTGAGGTGAATAAGTGCACTGGCGATCCGATAGAAAAGATACTCGAAGGAATCCCGGGCGGCAAGGACGATATATCATATTTTTATAACGATTGCGATTCAGGGGTCAGGACCGGTCTCTATACAATCAACGTCCCCCATGATCTCTATCCCTATTGGGGAAAGATTGAATATGATATTGCCGGAATTGCATGGGAATTTTTATCGGCATTCAGATTGCCGAAGTAAATCATCGAAGGGAATAATCCTGGAATTACTGTACATGAAAACCATGGAGAATGGTATCCGGGAAATGCTCGCACCGTGGATACAGGCCGGTTTTTTTTAATTTTTAAAAAATCAAAAAGGACCGGCTGTCATTTCAGTGAGCCGTTTTTTGATGTCAGCCGACACCCCATTGTTGGCTTCTTTTAGACTGATCTGCGGTACGCCGCCGAAGATTTCGAAAGCGTGCCTGAGGACCCGGTCATCCCAGATGGTTTCGAGCGGATTTTTGGCAAAGGTTTCGGAGGAGATGGCCTGGCCCAAGCCCCCCAGCCAATTGACGATAATGTGATTAACAATTTTCGGGATTAATCTGCTGGTATCAAGGAAGCTATCTTTTTCAGATTCGGGAATATTGTGTCTGTTATCAAGCAGCCAGGCGAGAGATATCATGTCGTGGGCTACCAACGATTCGGCAGCGATGATCAGGCCGGTTTCCGGTTGAAAAACGTAGCCATCGTCTGGCCCGAAGGTGGTTAGAATTTTGTCCGCCTGTGTGATGACCAGTCTCTGCTTTTTCCGCAGTGTCTCCACCATATTGGCTTCGGCAGTTTTTTCCTGTAAGGTGGCGGCGTCGCGATGATATTCAAGACGTGTGTCGTGCCGCCAATAGCCTACAGAGGACTTCATCCCCAGTGTGCTGCCGGCCAGAATATGTCTTGCGCAACGCGGCATGAGCACGATATGTTGGGCCTCTTTGAGGATGTTCGGCATCATCAGCGGGCGCTTCCAGTTGGAGCCTTTTATGGGAGTTTCTTCGTAAAAGGCATTCCAGCCGGCTTCTTCAAAGAAATGTAGTTCAGCGCCGGCAGCCAGTGCGGCATCAGCCAGTCCGGTGGCCTTCATTATTGTGCGGGAGCTTCCGCTCAAACTGGTCGGAGAAAATCTCACCTTCTCGACGCCGGACATATCACCCACGATAATCCTGCCTGCCCCCTTTTTTTTGAGCATCTCAATCATCGCTGCAACTGCAGTGGGGCTGGTTGTGGACGGGTAAGGGTTGGCGGAATTTATGACCGTTTTAATGAAGACGGCATCACCCTTTGCCAGCCAGCTGAAATCGGTGGCTGCTTCGGCCGAGCTGCGCACAGCTTGTTTTATTGTATTTTCAGGAGAATTTTTTGGTAGTCCGGCCAGAAATACTTTGGCTTTGGGGCCGGGGATGAGCGGTTTAGCTGGAACGGAAGATTGGGTGGCAAATAAACTTTCCTTATGAGGAAAAATTGCCAGTGTTGAAGTTACTAACAACAGTTGTAAAAATTTTCTCCGTTCCATTCTGCTCTCCTTTTGAATCAGTGGTTAATTCAATCATTGTTGCGGATATATATGATCAGTTCTGATGACCAGAGTTACTTTTTTTTATTTTTATGGATCTGGGTAATAGGAAGAATAATAATCGAGACACAAAAAAAGCAATTAGTATCTCAAAAATATTGTAATGCTAGTATTCATATTCATTATTGTCGAAAGTATGCTGGATACATGCATATTTTACCCCCCGGGGGCAGGGCTGCCTCATGCTAATTTTTAATGATAGGAGCAACGATAACCAGGAATCAAGAAATTCAATCAAAATTTGTAAAAATTCAACAAACTGATTAAATTTTTACTTTTCAAAACTCCACAAAAGCCTCTGCATTAAAAAACAATCTGCCATTATCTACAAAATATTATTTTTATACATAAAATCAAAAAAATCTAAGATCCCAATCAAATAAAAAGCACAAACCTTCCCC
>JBFZEZ010000502.1:0-4231 GCA_041306585.1 Spirochaetota bacterium
GCCCCGAATGTGCGGAGGTATCTCCGGTTGTGAAGGAAGGTTCGAATATCTTTTCGCGGATGTCCTCGTGGATTCCGCAGCCGTTATCACTCACCTCTATGACGATTGAGCAGCTATTGTGAATGCGCGTTTTCAGGCTGAGTATTTTATCCGGTTCAGTGCACGACTCCATGGCTTTTCGTGCGTTGGTGATGAGATTGAGCATGAGCTGTTCGACGCGGATCGGGTCTCCCCTGAATCTCGGGAGAGCGAGCCCCATCTCCTTCTGAATAGTGATGCCATTGTCGATGAGGTCCTGTCTCACAAATGAAAATGAGTCCTCAATGATTTCATTGATGTCGATAAGTTGATTGGATTTCTCGCCGGCCCTGCGTGAGAAAATTCTCATGTGATCGATAATATTCGCCATCGTGTCTATCTGCTCGACTATCTCCGGGAGCTCTTCCCTAACTTTGTCAGCATCATATCTGTTATTTTTAATGTCATTAATGATTGATTGGCAGATTATTTTTGCCAGATTCAGGGCGTGGTTGAGCTCATGTATAACGCTTGAAATGAGTTCTCCGAGCATGGTAAGTTTCTCGGCCTGCATGAGTTCACTGGACATCGCAGTAAGTTCCTTGTTTGTTTTTTCGAGATCGGCGCTTTTATGGCTGAGTTCGGCGAGTGTCCCCCTGAGCCATTTTTCGGCCTGTTTCCGGTTTGTCAGGTTCCTGAATATATATACCATGCCAAAAAAATTTTTTGTTTTATCATTAATGACGGCCGCTGAAAAAGCCGTGGATATCACACTTCTATCTGAGGCAATTGTGTTAATTTCGAGATTTGAAATAAACTGGTTTTTATGTAACCTGCTCATCCACGGGGGAGAAGTCTCCCCGGCCGGTTGATCCGGAAACAAAACCATGCAATTTTTCCCTTTGAGTTCGTTTTTATTATAACGGAACATTTTTTCTGCCGCTTCATTGGCCTTGATAATGATGCCGTCTTTCTCGGTGAGAATGAGTCCGTCTGGCAGTGTTGCTATCACGTTTCCAGCCACGGTTTCAGGGTCGAGTGAGAAGAGGCGGAATTTCCAGACCGCATACCCGATAATTAAAGATGTTAACGTGAATGAAGATATTGTGAGAGGGGGTGAGGGGAATGAAAAAAAATTCGGTACAATTATTTCACTCGCCACTCCGATGAGAATCATCAGAGATAACGCATAGACGATGTACTGTGCCTGTTTTCGTTTCCGCGGCTCTTTTGTCTTGATATAAAAGGCCGCTGCTATGGCCAGGACCACGAACCCCATTAGGGATGCCCAGGCGTCGGTCACGGTCCTCAGCCAGGCTGTTGAATCAGTGACCTGCGAACTCCACCACCATTCGTTTTTTGTTAAAATTGTTTCTTTAAGTAAATACAGAATGGTTGCAAGAGCACCCATGCCGTACATGAATACGTATGTTGTCTTACGCCTGAGCAACGTTTTTTTTTCTGTGAAATTGAGGAAAAAATGGAGCAATGTTATCACCGTAAATGGGAAAAAAGAGGTGAGCTGGTTCCAAAAATGGGCAGTGTCGGTATCGGTTGAACTGTGCAGTTCAAATCCAAAATACGACCAGCATGCCATTGTAAGGCAGAAGACGGCGAATTGTCTGTTAATTCTGTCTTTTTTATTCTGGTTATAGACGAAACTGGCAAGAAAAAGGGAGAGCAAAAATGAACATAATAATATAGTTGTATAAAGATTCATGAATCCCTATTTCCTTCTTTTATGTGCCTGTATGCTATACTAAAGTTATAAAAATTTCAACATAATATTATAAAAAAAAGTAATTATTCAGGTAGGAGGTCATTTTTAAGGGGTAACAATTCATTCCATAAATGTTTTAAATCATTCGTAAAATGCTGTAGGTGGCTCATATCATCCAACCCCCTGAAACTGTCATAAAAAAGAACGGGGATAATGCACCGGTATTATCCCCGTTCTAATCTCTAAGGAGAAATTCCTATGTTATCTCATGAAGTTGATCATGAACACGCGGAGCACCCTGAACAAGAAGCCTGTTTTTCATCAGTCCCCATGAAGCCCTGTATGTCCTTGTCAACCGTTCCTATTCCGGCTATCCCGAATTTTTCAATGAGAACGTTCGCGACGTTCGGTGAAAGGAACGCAGGGAGTGTCGGCCCCAGGTGTATGTTTTTAACCCCGAGGTAGAGGAGCGCAAGGAGAACGATGACCGCTTTCTGCTCGTACCACGCAATGTTGTATGAAATCGGCAGGTCGTTTATATCGTCGAGACCGAACGCCTCTTTCAGTTTAAGTGCGATGACAGCGAGGGAATATGAATCATTACATTGTCCAGCATCCAGGACGCGCGGGATTCCGCCTATAGCGCCGAGCTCGAGCTTGTTGTAGCGGTATTTAGCACAGCCGGCTGTGAGGATTACGGTGTCGGATGGGAGGTTTTTTGCGAATTCGGTGTAGTAATCCCTTCCTTTCGACCTGCCGTCGCATCCTGCCATAACGAAGAAGCGTTTAATGCTTCCATTGTTAACTGCATCGATTACCGCCCCCGCAAGTGAAAGAACAGCGGCGTGCGCAAAACCCCCGATGATTTCCCCGCTTTCAATTTCAACTGGAGGGGCGCATCTTAGGGCATGTTCGATGATAGCAGAAAAATCTTTTTTTCCGCCTAAAGGCCGGCCGGGAATATGGGCGCATCCTGGGTAACCCGAGTTTCCCGTTGTGTAGATTCGCGCTTTATAGGATTCTTTCGGGGGAACAATACAGTTTGTTGTAAAAAGAACCGGCCCATTGAAGGTCTCGAATTCCTCTTTTTGTTTCCACCAGCCGTTTCCATAATTACCGACAAAATTTTCATATTTTTTAAATGACGGGTAATAATGCGCCGGGAGCATTTCACCGTGAGTATAGACGTCGACCCCTTTGCCCTGTGTCTGATCAAGCAATTCTTCGAGGTCTTTCAGGTCATGCCCGCTCACCAGGATCCCCGGGTTGTTTCTTACACCTATATTGACTTTCGTGATCTCCGGGGTGCCGTATGCGCCGGTGTGTGCGGCATCGAGCAATGCCATGACATCAACACCATGTTTTCCGCATTCCAAAACGAGGGTGACCAGATCATCGGCAGTGAGTCCATCATCTAACGTGGCTGCAAGGCCTTTTTGCAAGAACGCGTGCAGCGTATTGTCTTCGTGACCGAGGGCACTGGCGTGTTCCGCATAGGCTGCAATCCCTTTTATTCCATAAATAAGAAGTTCCCTGAGAGAACGGATATCTTCATTCTTGGTTTCGAGAATGCCGGCAGACTCGGCTTTTTTTGAGAACCCTGATTCAGTTTCTGAATACCAGACAGCCGCATCAGGTTGATTATTGAGGCTAACCCCGCTGCTTGCCGCCATTGCCCTCAGTTCATCTCTGATCTCAAGTCCTTTTCGGACTTTTTCGTTGAAAAATTTCGGATCGTAGTTTACATTGGTTTTTGTGGAGAAAAGCGCCTCCATGATAAATGTATCGGCCGCAGGGGTTGCTATTCCTTTTTCCCTGAGCCTTGTTGTGTAATATGACATACCTTTTACTGTGTATACCAGCAGGTCCTGCAGATTCGCAACTTCCCCGTTTTTTCCGCAGACCCCTGATTTTGTGCAGCCGGTCCCACCGGCTGCCTCCTGACATTGATAACAGAACATAGATTTCCTCCTTAGATTGTATTTGATATAATATGTTCCCCTTCGGGGGTATCATATATTTCATTAATTACGTTAGGAATCCTAACTAATTGGACAGTATTGTATATCGGTCGCTGTGTCAATAAATTATTTTTATTTATTAAGGATTTTGCGGTAACAGGTCATTTTTATGGGGTAACAATCCATCCCATGTCATTCCCGTGCAGACGGGAATCCATAATTCGCGTCTAGCGAGAAGGATCCCCGCCGTAGTTTATACTCGCGAAGGCGGGTACGGGGGTAACATATTGTTGCTGAATCAATGACTACCCGAAATATAATTCGCTATCTATTACTAAACAGATATGAATTTTTTATTGATTTATCCGGATTATTGTGTATAATGTATTGTGCGGATACATGTATTCCCGCAGTAGAAGGAATTACCAGACAGAGAAACTTTCGCTCATATTGCATGCGAGGTATAAAGATGTCTCAAGCTAGTGATAATTCATCAGGAAAGAACAATGATATTGATATCGGTCCATTTTTT
>JBFZEZ010000503.1:0-2655 GCA_041306585.1 Spirochaetota bacterium
GAAAAGCGCAGCAACCTTAATAGGTTGTGAAACCACTTCTAGGCTTTTGATATTCTATGCACCGGAAAATTATTCTATTACCCTTAAGCCTGATAGCGATTTTGTTGCATGCCTCGCAGGTGTCAGCAGCATGGGAAGGCTGCGAAGAACTCCCTTTCTATTATCCGCTCCAACTTATTTGGTACGAAAATGTTTTAAGGGGAGAAAAAGGGCTGCGGGAGGCTGCAAAGATAAATGCTCGATGTTGTGATTGTTCACTCCCCTGGAGTAAAGCAATGAAAACAGAAATGAAATTTCAAGGAACTGCACGATCAGTCACATTTGAAGAGGTGGATGTCGGTGGAGGTGAGACCTATAACCGCATTGTTGCGGCATTTGAAAAGATCATCGTAAAGGAAGGCGAACCGATTACGACAACGACCTTAAAGGTGGAAAGTCATATCGGGCCATGCAATTTTTTGTTCGAGGCTGGAAAGCGGTATGAAGTTTCAGTTGCACTTCTAAGTATCGATCAAAGCCAAACAAACAAGTGTCTGGGAACACGAGAAATTGAGTGATCTTTCGCAATACTCCCTGCGGGTAAATCTGGGTTCGATGTAATCATTCCTTTTTCCGCTTAGCCGTGTTATTGAGTATATCACCGCAAAATCGACTTCCAAGAACGATGTGTTTGTGACAGCCTGACACCAAAAATCTAAATTGATAAATGATACAGATACAGCGCAGTACCCTTCCCGAGATGTCCGGCCAACCGCACGACATAGAGTTTACCTTGTATGTCTTTGATTTCATCATAGGGAAGATCCGTGCCCAATGGGGCCAGACCTGCAGACAGCAAGGGTATTCTGGCATATAATTGCGGCAGTTTGGGGGGGGGCGAACGGTTTTTATTCTAAGATCGAAGGCGACCGGTGTGCTCTACCCGCGCGAATTCAGGGCAATCGGCAAAAGGGTCGGTCAGAAAATGGTGTTGCACCGAGGAATAGAGTCGGCGTCAACTGCCTCATGCCTTATGCTCCCAGAATAAACGATTTGGAGATTCATGATGATTGAAAAGCTTCGCCGAGATCTTTTCCGGATTATGGTGCCGCTGCCAGACAGTCCACTCAAGTTTCTCAACTCCTATGTAGTTCGATCGGCAGCGCGGAATTTGGTGATCGACACGGGGTTGAACCGCGATGAGTGTTTCGAGGCGATGACGGCCGGATTCGAGGAATTGAAAATCGATCCAGAAAAAACCGATTTTTTCATAACGCACCTGCATGCAGATCATTTCGGCCTGGTGTCGAGGCTGATCGCCACTTCGAGCCGGGTCTATTTCAACCGCCCGGATGCCGAGATCATCGAAGCCTGGCCCGGTTGGGGTCCGATGCTCGCCTATGCCACGGAGAACGGCTTTCCGGAAGATGAGCTGCACCGCGCCATCAAGCAACACCCGGGTTTCAAATTCAGTTCGGAATGGGTACCCGAGCTGAGCATCCTGCAGGACGGGGACATCATCGACGTGGGCGAATACCATTTCAGATGCATTCATACCCCGGGGCACAGTCTCGGTCACACCTGTCTGTACGAGCCGGAAAAGAAGATCCTGGTCGCCGGCGATCATATTCTGATCGATATCACGCCCAATATTCAGTGCTGGTCCGAAATTCAGAATCCCCTCAAGAGCTACTTAGAGAGCCTGGACCGCGTTCATGACCTCGATGTCGAGCTCACTCTCCCGGGGCATCGCCGACTGATCACCGATCACCGGCGCAGAATCGCCGAGCTCAAAGAACATCATTCTGAGCGCTGCAATGAAATTCTGGGAATCGTCACAGATGGTAATATGTCGGCCTATGAGATCGCATCACGGATGACCTGGGACATCAAGTGCGACAACTGGGAGGCCTTTCCGTTGGCGCAAAAATGGTTCGCCACGGGAGAAGCAATCTCTCACCTGAGATATCTAAAAGAGAAAGGGTTGATCGAACGGATGAGAGACAAGGACCTTTACTGGTATCATGCCATAGGAGAACGCGGTTAGCTTTAAGGAATTTCTGGTGCATCTGTGAGTTTGCTGTGTGGCGCTGAAAAATCCCTGAAAAGGAAGACTGGATGCGCCCGTATATGGTTTAAAAAACTGTGCCTAAATTGTGCCTGCGGGGTTCATTTTTATCCAACAAATAACCAACTTTTACCAAGATCACAGGCACATAAAAAAGCCAATAAAACCATACAACTATATGATTTCATTGGCTTTTGCTTTTTGTTCGACTCGGGCTGCGGATCCGTAGGTCGCAAGTTCGAATCTTGCCGGGCGCACCTGTTAAATCAAGGGGTTACAGATTTCGGTCTGTGGCCCCTTTCTTTTCTGTGTGAGAAAACCTCCCAAAATTCGGCTTTGTTCCGAGTCTGCGTGATGGCGGCTGACCACTGGTAGGTGGGCTCAACCGCGCGAGGCCGGATTTTATAGGGTTTTTGAAAACCTCATCCCCATCCGCGGCGGCCCAATTCTTACGCCTTAAATATTCATTGACAACTAATCAGCGCCTAAATTATATGTTGCTACCCTGCTAGCAACATTATGGATAAGACCGTTCACAAACAGCTTACCGGATTGGGATTCTCCCGATACGAGATTGCCTGTTATCTGTCTCTTGTCGGACATCATCC
>JBFZEZ010000504.1:0-2509 GCA_041306585.1 Spirochaetota bacterium
TCATCCCCTGTGCGATTATCGGAGCCAAGATATTTCATATTATCGAAAACTTCAGTGAATTCCTCTCAGACCCTTCAGGCACTATCTTTTCCGGGGCCGGTTTGTCCGTCCAGGGCGGATACTTCCTTGCCCTTGTCACATGCATATGGGTCATCAAGAAGAACAACGAAAAGGTCCTCGAAATATTCGATATTGCCTCAGCACCGATGGCGCTCGGATACGCGATCGGCAGGATCGCATGCCACGTAGCGGGTGATCCATGTTATGGAATTGAAACATCATCCTTTTTCGGCTGTGCATATCCGAACGGCACAAGCCCAACCACCCAGACAGTAATTCCAACCCAGCTGATTGAATCCTTTATCTCTTTTCTTATATTACTGTTCATTCTGGAATTGGGAAAACGAAAACTCGCCAGTGGTAAAATTTTCTTTATTTATTTGATGCTGTACGGAATCCCGAGGTTTTTCATCGAATTCATCCGGTTGAACCCGAAGATTTTCCTGAACATAACACAGGCGCAGGTTGTTTCGGTTTTCTTTTTCCTGACAGGCCTGATCGGCTTTATACTTGTCGACAGGAATGAAAAAAAGGTAACGGGCTGAAATACTCCTAAAACAATTCTCACGAAGAAGCCCCCTCAATCCCCCGGAGGGGGGCAACTACCCACATCTCGTTCATGAAGCCCCCCCAACCCTCCGAGGGGCTAACTTCTGCCCACATTTTATGAAGTGTAAATACTTCAGCGGGAGCCCCCGAGGGGGCCTTTAAAAAACATCATTAAGCACTAAAAAACAATAATTTATTTAAAATATCCCCAAAAGAAAAAAATTCGATGAATTATTCAATTTAATAATTGACAAAGCTGAATTTTAGTCTATACACTAAACCGTCTGGTCGGTATTTTTTTTGTATTTTTTGTATGTGTATATACTAAAATTCCTTGGGAGGTATTGGCATGAAAAAGCTAATCAAGTTTTTGATTCTAGTTTTGTTGTTGTCGATTTCTTCATCGTTGTTTGCCGCGATTGTGTATATTGAACCTTATACAGTCAATGCGGCTAAGGGTGATACCATTTTAACCGGAGATCCAAATGGTTTTATCGGGGCAACATTGGCAGCGACCTTTAGCGGATTCTGGTCTCACAGCGGTATGATGATTGATAATGGGTATAATATTCGTCATAATACCCTTGATATCGACAAATTGAGACTCAATAAAAACTGGCTGGGCGTCCCAACGAGCGTCAATGCATATGACCTCGAAAATGGACTCCCGGGTCAATTCACTCAGAAAACCCAATGGTGTGCTTCAACTGACGTGGTCCTCAAGCCCACGAGTGAAAATGAGTCAGCATACAGACCGCTCCTTGAAGCAGTTGCTGAAAAGCATAAAGGGCTGGCCGAGTATTATAGAATTCATTCATATATAAACAACTCGGTGGCGGAATGGATCAGCCAATTCAACAACAGCAATGTTCTCGCAGATCATAAAGGCGGGCATTGCTCCGGTCAAATCTGGTATGCCAATTATCTTATGAATAAAACCATGAATGTCTTTTATGCTGACACTGATATGGTCGATGCCGGCGCATTTGCCCTTTATGACGGACTTTATGCGCTGATACTTGAGAAAGTCAAGACCGAGGCCGGTTTCTGGGGAAGTATTGGCATTGTGAACTCCGGGTCTGTAGCGACAAAAATTGCAAACCAGGTGACCAATGCCTTTGGTCTCGATAGCTACAATGATACAAACCCTACATGGAGAAATTACGAGGGAAAGATGGTCACCTATTCCGTAGCCCCGGACCACCTGATATTGTCATCCATGACCAATCCAAGCGGGAGCCATACCGGCATACAGACCGCTGCCTCATCTTACTACTGCAAAATGGAAAATACCGTTAAGGGCGGGGGGTATTATCTCGATACAACGACAGGTCAGCCGGCAACTGAAAAGGTCAGGGTTTTCGTGGATGAAAATTCCAACGGCAGCTCACAGGTATACTTTGAACCGGCATCAGGGAACCTGCCATGGAATGATCAGGTTACCAGTATCAAGGTAAAACTGGGATATAAGGCGACCCTTTACAAGGATGGAAATTTGAGCGGAGGCGCTTACTCGTACTATTGCGACAATGGAAAGGTCCCCTGGAATGACTCGGCAACGTCAATTAAAGTCGAGGTAAGTCCCCTTGGGCCGCCGGTTGCATGCGTGTTTAAAGATTCCAATTACAAAGAAATCCCCGTATGCTATTTCGGGGCGACCTCAGTGAGTTCGTTATCATCGGTTGCGGGTGTCGGAAATTTCAATGATCAGGTATCGAGCGTTCGAATTTTTGACTCAAGGTATAAAATTGTATTGTATAAGGATGATAACTATAATAATACGTCAATAACGATTACTTCTGATACTGCAAATGTTGGCAGTTTCAATGATCAGGCATCTTCGTTAAAAATTATGCTGAAATAGCATCCGCTCTCTATCTCAGATACGGACAGCGTACGG
>JBFZEZ010000505.1:0-3388 GCA_041306585.1 Spirochaetota bacterium
TTATTATGACAAAAAATCAAAAAATACGGGGAGACTATTTCTGGGGTTTGATATCGAGACTGGTCATGCATTTAGTGATGGCCTTTCCGGCGACGACCTTGAGGAGATAATGAAAGACCTGCAGCAGATCATACATACTGTTCAGTCATGCCGTTCAATATTTTCTGAAAATGAGGTTGTGGGAATGGTCGTCGGATGGCGATGGAAAATAGTCATGGGAACGCAGTTCATCAATATCTGGATAAACGAGGGGGACGTTTTCCGCTACGAGGAGGGGAGGCTCACCGCTGATGAGCTTCTCAACAGGAGTATTTTTACGAACACTTCAGGGAAGATTATCAGGACCCCACGATAGCCGTAAGTTTCTGGTATAATGATTTAATCTCCAGCATCGTGCCTACTGAAATCCTCACATAATTCTCCTGGATCGGGCCGCGGTAATAGCGCACAAGTATGTTTTCCGCTTTCAGTTTCCAGACTCTTCAAGCTCAATCATCATCTGTTTTATCCGTTCCCGGACAGGAAACTGGGTTATGGCGAATTGAATAATTTCACGGGTGGCATGTTTTTAATCCTGTTGATCTGTTGTATTTCATAAAAAAACACGCGCGTCTTCCTGGGCACGGCTCATCGCAAAGATTTACGAAGCAGATCCTTTTGTTTGTCCCCGGTGTGGGGCTGAAATGAAGATACTGGCAATAATCACTGATACCCATGAGGTTAAGAAGATACTCAAGCATCTGGTTACTACAGGTAAGTCGCCGCCGGGTGTTGATAATGGCAGATTGTTTTTTAATGCAGAGGCTTTTGTGGAGTTTTGAAAAGTAAAAATTGAATCAGTTTGATGAATTTTTACAAATTTTGATTGAATTTCTTGATTCCTGGTTATAATTTCTTGATTCCTGGTTATCGTTGCTCCTATCATTTGCTCCTATCATTTATTGAAGGGCGCGATAATGATTCCGCTGAATGTTACTGCGACATTATAAAAAAAATGAATGCCGTTGACCGCGTCCTGTCGTATTCATATTATGGCAATATACTCTCCGTTGTTAGAAAAAGACTTCCGGATGCCGCAGTGTCATTTTCACTTTACGGCAGCATAGGTTTTTATGCCCTTTTCCGCGCAGGGCTCCTCAGGTTTATTAAAAAATTCAGGTCAGTTGCCCTTCAGATACCTGAGATGATCGGGCCATCATATCTTGCCAGCCACGGGCTTGTTAAAATGGCGCACGATCGGGGAATCCATGTCTATGTATATAGCACTGTCAATGAATCGGACATCAAACGTTTATCGGAAGCCGGGGTAGACGGATATATCGTCAATGACATTGACGCTTTCCTCACTGCTTATGAAAAAGTCAGAGGTGAATCAGGTCGGCAGAAATAATTCTGAAAAATGTGTCAGGCTGAATTTTTTCCGAGAACCGCAGCGACATTTCGATATATTGATTGTGTGTCGCAGCTCCCGTCTATCCTTCGGAGAAGCCCTTTTTTTTCATAATACTCAATCAATGGTTTAGTGTCATCGGCGTACACGCGGATCCTGTTTTTAACGGTCTCCGCATTATCATCGCTCCTGTGGAAGAGCTCCCCGCCGCACTCGTCGCATATACCTTCTTTCCGTGGGGGATTCACCGCGACATGGTAGATCCTGCTGCAAGCAGAGCAGGTGCGCCTTCCTGTTATCCTTTGCAGAATCGCGTTTTCCGGAACATCGAGTAAAATTACCGCGTTCAGGGAATGCGCCATGCCAAGCATTTCAGCCTGTATCAGAGCCCTGGGGAACCCGTCGAGGATAAAACCATGCGGGCACTGTTTCCCGATATGGGCGAGTACCACCTCGGCAATCATATCTGCAGGGCCGATTTCTCCCCGGTCCATATATGCCTTGATTTTTTTGCCGAATTCGGTATTGTTTTTAACCTCCCCCCTCAGGATATCGTCGGATGAAATATGGGGGAGACCACTCTCATCGTGGAGCATTTTTGCCTGGGTGCCCTAGCCTGATCCCGGAGGGCCCATGAGAACAAGTTTCATACGAATACCTCGCGCCTGTTGTTGTGATATGACTGTGTAGTGACTGGGGATGCGAGTGTCAATTATTTAAATCAAAGAATAGTTTTACCTGTCAAGCCCCGGCATCCACACTTTCCTTTCGGAAAGGTCCCTATTCCATATATCATCCCCGAGATTTAAGCGATGATTTTATTGCGATAACGATCAGGGCAATGAAAGTAAGCGGGATGAAGAAGGCGGCGAACAATGTTACCGCTTGCAGGGTGTAGCTTTGGGCGGCTCGCAGGACCACGTAGGTGATATACAGGACGTAGTACGTCAGCAGCAGTCCGCCTTCGATTCGGGAGATGTGGTTGTCAATGTATATGATGGGCAATGCCACCATCGTCACAAAGATCATCACGGGAAGGTCGAATTGTAAAACACGCGGGGTAACCGTCACGCCATCGGGTGCGACAAGAGCGGCGGCTCCAAAAACGCCGAGCAGGTTGAAAATGTTGCTGCCGACGACATTACCAACGGCAATATCGCTCTCTTTTTTAAGCGCCGCAATCACGGATGTGGCAACTTCCGGCAGGGATGTTCCCGCCGCGACAATGGTCAAGCCGATAACCAGTTCGCTCACACCGAGGAATTCAGCAATCTGAATAGCGGATTCCACCAGCCAGTCCGAGCCAAGCACGAGAAGCCCCAAGCCAACCAAGATGAAGCTAATGTTGGCGATGATCCGCTTTGCCGCGGGCGACTCCGTTTTTCCAGACTCGTCGGCAGATTCGTTTTGCACAACCTTGTTTTCGGCGCGGCTTTGTTTGAGGACGAAGATCGTATAAACAGCCAGTCCAACCAACAGAATCGTGCCATCCATCCAGCCCAGTTTTCCATCCAAAGCCAGCGCAAGCGACAGCAGGGAAACACCCAGCATAATCGGCGCATCCTTGCGGATGATCTGCTTCGCGATGACGATAGGCGCGAATAAGGATGTGATTCCCAGGACAAAGAGGATGTTGAAAATGTTGGAGCCGAGGACATTGCCAATCGTCAGGTCTCCCTGTCCGCTCGCTGCGGATTTTAACGATACGGCGATCTCGGGTGACGCTGTGCCAATTGCCACAATAGTCAAGCCGATGACCAGCGGTGAAATGCCGAACACAGCCGCTAGCCGAGATGCTCCGCGTACCAGCAGGTCAGCGCCGAGGATGAGGACAATGAGCCCCAGGATAAAGAGGAGAATGACATTTATCATGATAAAGACTACCGCTGGTGATAATTTATCTATCTGGAAATTTCCATGGCTAAAATCCTTTTCATTAAACTGAATAAATCATGTTCGAGCCTGTTGAAAAGGCAAAGATAATTCAGCACCAAAAAG
>JBFZEZ010000506.1:0-2565 GCA_041306585.1 Spirochaetota bacterium
GAGGATGGCTGTAATTATACAGGTGCATCGATGTTTTTGAATGTAATTCATTTTGACACTCCTATCATTTATTTTAAGAAGATATCTTCTTTTGTAATGCAAATTTTACGTCCATGTGTCCGGGCTTACTATATTTTTTTAAAATCAATTTATCATTATCGACCGGTCAGTACCCCTTACCAAGAAATTCAAGGATATACTGGTTCACAAGGTCCGGCTTTTCTGCGAATAAAAAGTGTCCCGCGTCCTTAATTATGATCACCTTCACATTTGGAAAATATTTTTTCGATGATTTTTCAAGGTCCTTCTGATTTGTTGACCAGCATCTTCATCAGGCGCCCGAATAACCTGGGAGAAATTGTCGGGGATGAAGGAGCGGATGTTATCAGGATCAGTTTGTTGAGCCTGTCATTTGCAACAATGCTGTATTTCATGGCTATCCAGCCCCCGAAAGAAGCGCTAATCACATTTGTTTTTTTTATGGAAAAATGGTCAAGGTTCTCATGTACCCAGGAAACAATCTCCATCCCGCTCATTCCTGTTTTTGATGGAATGCTTTTACCGAAATGCCCTATCACGTCAATAGCATATGTCCTGTACTTCCCCTGGAGGCCCCGCACAAGGTCCTTCCCCATAAGGGCACTTGCCATGGCGCCATGCAGGAATATTATCGGTTCCCCGTTTTCTGGCCCATTTACAAGGATATGAGTACTCCCCATTGATGTTTGCACTGTCACAGACTTATAGGGTTGCGGCCACAAGGCAAGGAGCTCGTCATATTTCTTTACAATTATATCCCGGTCATCCTTTGAATTATAAGGAGAATAGGGGGTAATTTTTGTGCCGCATGATGCCAGGGAGAAGGATGTAATTATTATGAGAACAATTTTTTTCATAATAGTCTTCTGAGTTATTTTAATGACTGCATTTTCCGATTGCCTTGACTGTCTAATTCCAGGATAATGACATACCTATTTGCAAATAATGCAAATCATTTTTTTCAGCCGGATTATCGGAAAATATTTCAACGTTCATGCTGATGAAGGGTTTATCACCCTGAAAAAGAAAATTTGGAACACTCTCATTCGAGGGGAATGTAACATCCCTTGCGCGATTTCAGCCTTTCTTCAGGGTCGGTGGACTTGTGGGATATAACGATAAAAATGGGGATACAAAATATGAATTTCCCCTTGACCTTAGTGTCGCATGCCCGCTGAAGAAAGGGATCGAGTTCCTGTTTATTTGCTCGATGACACCGGCTATCAATAGCTCATGGGTTGACACGGAACGCGCGGTTAAACTCGGGGTGAACATTACGGCAACCGGGCGCCTGGAGGTGTTGACCGAAATGGGATGGGTATTACCAGACAAAGGATTCACCATTGGCCTGGGACTCATCTATACCCTTCCTGATAACAAGTTGGGAGATGAGGCCCAGGCCGGCATGTAATCCAGCTATGATGTATCCCCATGACAACAAAATAAAGGGATCACTTGCGGAATATATGACAAGGTGCCCGATAGCAAGGCCCCGTGGCGCCGCATCAAAGAGCGGGATTATTGCGCGGTTTGACAGCAGACATAACCCTTGAAGAGGACCCTGATCTGGACAGCATGGCGATAGCAACATCCTGGGAGGAAAATCGGCCCGGGCCCCGGCCAGTGAAACTATGCTGTTGGATGCATAGCCGGAATAATTGACGTGATCCCGATGTATATGCAGGGATTGACATGGGACGCAAACCTTTCGGCATTTTCACTGTGGGTCGTTTCAGGTTTTCTAATCGCGACATCCTCACTCAGGATTAATGCCATTATAAAAGGCATCCTTATCTCTTTTCTGGTACTGATTCCCTGCGCATTCCTCATAGCCTGGAACAATCCTTTTAACCTTGTGCCGATTGCCGGCATGACCCTGGTGCTGGGTGGTATTGTGGGGTTTGCTGTATCAAGAATAACCTGAATGATACAACACGGTTGACGACACCTCTGTAGCTGTCGGGATTATTTACCTGCATCTTTCAGGTTGGGGGCCGAGCCCAGGCACCGCTGATCGTGCGGGCCTGTGTCCTGACGATTCAGGATGATATTATTGTTATTGAGGTTAAGGTTAAGGGTTTAGTGACGTGACCCCTGTCATTCCCGTGCAGACGGGAATCCATTTTTTTGATTGTAAACAATGGGAGCAGAATGCATGTTATGTCACACGAGCATTGAGCAATATTCAATTTATGGGAGATGTTGCCTATGAATTTTAATCGAGGCTCAAATATAGAGAAATTATTTCTGGAATCAAGTTACAAGCATGTCACCGGTATTGAAGAAAACGCACACTCTATCAGGTATGCAGTTGAAAGCAGCGCGGCGAACGGGATAACCAACACGAGCTTTTCCGCAAGCGACGCAGCCGTCGGACTCCGGGGACACAAAACAGGTGAGTTTACCTCGATCCAGGCCCGCCCGATTCCGACTGAATCGTGAGAATCATCTGTTGCGATTTTAGGATATTTAAGGTCCATATTCTCACATTCACTAACACGAAACCCTTTTGAAGTAACTTCGACA
>JBFZEZ010000507.1:0-8243 GCA_041306585.1 Spirochaetota bacterium
AGAATGTGGTCGATCTGATGATGAAGAAACTACTGGCCCTGCCGGAGCAGACACTGCATATTCTGAAGTTTGCCGCATGCATCGGGAACCGCTTTGAACTGGAATTTCTCGCGGATATTTCAGGCAATTCCCTTGAGATGGTGGTCGTATACCTGCAGGATTCGATCATGGAAGGGCTTATCTATTTCTCAGGGCAGAGATATTATTTTTTCCATGATCGCATTCAGGAAGCGACATATTTCCTGATACCCGAAGTTGAAAAAACGTCGATGCATTACAAGATCGGAAATATCCTCCTCGAAGAATGTTCTGCGCATGAAATGCAGGAAAAGTTGCTTTACATCGTCAACCAGCTCAATTCCGGCAAAGATTTTATTTCGAACAAGGACGAGAGGTATCGTCTTGCGGAATTGAATGTCATGGCAGGGAAAAAGGCAAAGGCATCCGCTGCATACGCCTCCGCGCTTAATTACCTTCGGACAGGTCTTCAGCTTCTCGATAAAGACTCATGGAAGAAGGCATATGATCTTACCCTTTCATTGTTCAATGAGGCGGCAATGGCGGCATTTCTAAACAGGGATTATGATGCTATGGGATTTTTTATCAGCGAGACGATAAAAAATGCCGCGGACCATCTGGATAAACTTGAAATATATAAAATTAAAATTCTCCTGCTGATAGCTCAAAACAGACTCAGGGAATGTGTAGACTATTCACTGGAGGTACTTAGGTTTTTCGGGGTAAGGTTCCCGAAAAGATTTTTTGCGGTACACATTTTTTATAATTATATTTTCGTTAAGATCCGGTTTCTTTTTAATAAAAAGGAGGACCTTTTTAAAATACCGGAAGACAATTCTCGGATCGGCAAGGCGCGGATGGAGATTATGGAGACCTTTGCCTCCGCACTTTTTTGGGTCGATGTTGAAAGGTTCATGCTTCTTGTTTTTAAAAGTCTCAGACATACCCTGCGTTACGGGTTCGGGTATCAGACCAAGGGTTCGTTTTCATTTTACATTCCATTCGCCATGTTTCTCCTCTACAGGGGGGACATCAAAACTGCCACAACATTTTTTGATATCAGCCTGGAATTCCAGAAGAGATTCGGAGGGAAAAACACCCGGGGCTCTGTTGATTTTATTGTGGCGGCATATGGATTTCACTGGAAGCGCCATTTGCGCGAATCGCTCCCCGTGCTCATTGAAGCGCATAATCTTTCGCTTGAATGCGGCGATTTTGAATACGCGGCTCACTCGCTGATGGGGTATTGTTACCACTCGATCCTTGCGGGGATAAACCTTCAGGAAGTTGAGGGGAAGATAAAAGGATATCTGGACATTATTAAGAACCTCAAGCAGGAGGCTATATTGAACCTCGCCCTTGCGTATCACCAGACCGCCCTGAATCTGCTGGGAAAGTCTGATGATCCAACAAGGCTCATCGGGACCAGTTTCAACAGTAATAAAACAAAAAAGGTATATTCGTCGTACTTTTTTGAATTAATGCTCTGTTATATTTTTGAAGATTACGAGGGTGCCCTGGCAAAATCACGCGAGTGCCTGAAACGGCTTAACAACATGTCTGGCACGGCATTTTATTCCCTTTTTTATTATTATAATTCACTCGTGTTGTGCGCTGTTGCCGGAGACATGAAACCGCGTGAAAGAAAAAGGAATTTAAAGAGGATCAACGCACATCAGAAAAAGATGCGTATGTGGGCACAGCACGCGCCGATGAATTTTCTTCACAAGTATAACCTTGTGGAAGCTGAGCGGGCGCGTATCACAGGGGACTTTTCGCGCGCAGTCCGCTATTACGACCTGGCGATCAAAGGCGCGCGGGAGAACGGATTTCTGAATGATGAGGCCCTGGCTGAGGAATGTGCTGCGCGTTTCTGGATCGGACAGAAAAATGACAATTATGCGTGGCTTTGCATGAAGGCTGCGTATAACTCTTATTTCCGCTGGGGGGCTTTTGCAAAGATAGCCGACCTCGAGAGGAAATATTCAAATCTTATCCATAGGGACCTTCCGGAGTTGTCCATGGAATTTAAATCCCCGATTTCCCGCGGAACAGACTGTCTGGACATATCGTCGGTCATAAAGGTCTCGCAGGCGATTTCCGGCGAAATTGTTTTTGAAAACCTGCTGAAAAGGATGATGAATATTTCCCTGGAAAATGCCGGTGCACAGAAAGTTTTTCTGATCCTCGAAAAGGACAGGGGCCTGTATATAGAAGCGCGGGGTGAAACTGTGGGTAATACACTCTCGGTCCTTGAATCTATCCCGGTCAACGGAAATTCCGAGTGTGCGACTACCATAATTAACTATGTCGCGCGTACGGGCGAAGTTGTCGTGGTGGCTGATGCATCTGCGGACAGGAGATTTTCATCTGACGAATATATCAGGATCAAAGCCCCCAAATCGATTCTCTGTATTCCCATTATGAAGCAAGGTAAGTTTTTCGGCGGCCTGTATTTTGAAAATAACCTGGTAACCGGTGTTTTTACAATGGACCGGATTGAACTTCTGAGAATTCTCTCTTCACAAGCCGCGATAGCAATTGATAACGCACGATTATATGGAAATCTGGAAGAGATGGTTATGCAGCGGACATCGGAATTGGAAGTGGCCCGCGGGCAGGTTGCCCAAATTGCGGAAGTCGCCACCGGGGTACTCCATAACATCGGTAACCTCGTGAACAGCGTGAATATTTCCAATGACGAGATAGCCGGGGTCATCCATAGGTCAAAAATTGATGGACTTGAAAAGGCGAATGAACTTTTGGCGGAACATCGTGACCGGCTCGCTGAATTTTTAACATCGGACGAGCGTGGGAAGCTTCTTCCGGAATATTACATGAAGATCGAGGAGATGATCCGCGGGGAGCATGAAAAAATTGGGCAGGAATCGAAAAATTTAACCGATAAAATATCTGTTATGCGGGATATTATTGTGACCCAGCAGGAGTATGCGCGGATTGAGCAGCCGGCCGACGACATCGATCTCAGGCGCGTTGTGGAGGATGCCCTGATTATCCAGCAGGGTTTTATCATAAAACGTGGAATAGTAATTGTAAAGAATTTCAGCGTTGTTGAAACGGTAAAAGCGCGGAAGTCTCAATTGATCCATGTTCTCCTGAACCTTTTTAAAATCGCATCTGACGCGATGATGATCAATGATGAGAAGAACAGGGTGCTGTCCATCGATATCGGCAGGGATGACGCAGGCAGAAAGTACATCAGGGTAGGAGACAATGGAGAAGGCATAGAACCTGAGAATCTTGAAAAGATATTCACCTACGGGTTTACAACCAAGAAGGAAGGTCACGGGTTCGGGCTGAATATGAGTTTCCGTTTTATCAGCGACATTGGCGGGCAGATCATAGCTGAGAGCGGAGGACGGGGAAAGGGATCTGTTTTCACAATATATTTGAAGTGATTGAAGCTTGAAAGATAAGGGTGACTGTAATGGAAGAGAACAAACGGATCTTGGTCATCGACGACAATAAGTCAATTCATGAAGATTTTACAAAAATACTCGCAACTGCGAGCAGCAGTGACGATACATTGAAAGATCTCGAGATGGCCCTTTTCAAGAAAGAGACGCGTACGACTATATCTGAATTTCAGTATATTCTTGATCATGCATTTTCGGGCGAGGACGGACTGGCGCTGGTGATAAAAGCCCAGCAGGAAAAAATACCGTATGCCCTTGCAATTGTTGATCAACGTATGCCCTCGGGATGGGATGGGATCCAGACCATATCGAAGATATGGGAGGTCGATCCTTTACTTGAAATTGTTATCTGTACAGCATTTTCCGATTATACATGGGATGAGATAACGATGAAGCTCGGGGTCACCGACCGGCTGCTTATTCTGAAAAAGCCCTTTGATACCGTCGAAGTCAAGCAGATGGCTGCTGGTGTTGTAAAAAAATGGAACCTCGCTCAGCAGGCCCGGCAGTATGAACAACGTCTTGAAAACGAGATCGCGATCAGTAATGAACGGCTTGCGATTATTGAAAAACAGAACGACATACTCAATAAGGAAATCGAAATGGCGAGGAAGATCCAGGTTTCGCTCCTCCCCCACAGGATACCGGAGATGGCAGAACTCAACATTGCTTTCAAGTATGTTCCAATGATGGGTGTCGGGGGCGACCTGCTCGATATTTTTTATAATGAAGAAAGTTCTCATGCCGGGTTCTTTATTTGTGATGTGGTAGGCCACGGAATAGCTGCAGCCTTTCTCGCCGCAATGACCAAGATGGCCCTCAATACCTGGGGCGATCACGTGCAATCCCCGAAGGAATCACTCTATGCGATCCGCAATCTTTTGGTGAAGAATCTCGGTGATACTTTTATTACTGCGTGCATTTGTACAGTCGATATTTCAACAGGGTGCCTTACCTATGTCAGTGCGGGACATCCGCCGATAGCCCACATAAGAAAGTCCGGGGGTGTGGAGCTTCTCCAGGCGCCGGGGAGGTTCATAAACAGTTATTTTGATCCGAAGATTGAAGAGAGGAAAATCCAGCTGATGAAAGGCGACAAGCTTATACTCTACACGGACGGAATCAGCGAGGCTGAAAATCAAAACGGTGTCCGTATCGGTTCCGATGACGATCAGCAATTCATCGACTGGTTCGAGGGGAAAATAAATCTGGGCGGTTCTCCTGCAGAAATCTGTGAGGACATATTTAATAAAGTAGTCGATTATACCGAAAGCATAAATTTGAAAGATGATTTTACGGTCATGACACTGGAATATCTGGGGAATAAAAACTCTTGATAAAACGAAGACTTGTAATTATTTCAATCCATGTGAAGAAATCACCCCAGGCCCTACCCCTTGCAGCAGGGATGCTAAAGGCCCGGCTTGATTCAGTCAACTGCATCAGGGAGAACCTTGAAGTAACTCTTGCCGATTTTTATAGTAATGATTCTTCGGAACATATTGCTGAAAGAATTGCCGGTTATGCCCCTGATTATATTGGCTTTTCCATCTATGTGTGGAACAGGCACCTTGTCCTTGAAACCTGTCACATATTGAAGACCCGGTTGCAGAAGGCCGTACTCTTTGCAGGGGGGGCAGAAGCAACGGCCTTTCCTGATGGATTGCTCAAAAGCGCACCGTTTGACTTTGTCATTAAAGGTGAAAGCGAATATGCATTGACCGAGGCGATGAAGAGGCTTCTTGAAGACAAAATAATTGCTGATATTCCCGGGGTATACGCCGCCGGAGAATTGTGCGATAAAGCTGATAATCAATGGCCGGTTGCAGACCTTGACTCTCTACCCTCGCCTTTTCTGACTGGGGCGATTGATCCGGCGGAGTACGATGGAGTGTTATGGGAACTCTCCCGCGGCTGCGCCTTTTCGTGCAGTTTTTGTTTTGAATCGCGGGGTATTGCCGGCGTCAGGCGTTTTTCCCTGGGCCGTCTGAAAGAGGAACTTGCACTGTTTGAAGAAAAAAAAGTAAATAATATTTTTGTGCTTGATCCGACTTTCAACCACGATATCAAGCGAGCCAAAAAAATTCTCCGGATGATTTTAGAAATCGCCCCCCGTATACATTTCACTTTTGAGGTTAGGAGTGAATTCATTGATAAAGAAATTGCCGAATTGTTTTCCATGCTAAACTGTACTCTCCAGATAGGCCTGCAAAGTGCCATCCCCGATGTGCTCTCGCGGGTGAACAGAAAAATTAGTCCTGATGCATTCGCAGACAAAATTGCACTGCTTAATGCATCCGGGGTAATTTTCGGATTTGACTTGATATATGGACTCCCCGGAGATAATTTTGAAGGATTCAAACACAGCCTTGATTATGCCCTTCGCCTTCAACCGAACCATCTTGACATCTTTCCGCTTGCGGTTCTTCCGGGTACGGCCCTTTATGATGAAGCTGGGGCTTTTCATCTGCATTATTTACCGGATGCGCCCTATACCCTTATTTCTTCACCGGGTTTTACTGAAAGTGATATGGCTGATGCATCGAACTTGAAAACAGCGTGTGAAATTTTTTATAATCAGGGTGGCGCAGTAGGCTGGCTTTTCATTGTGCTGGAAACCCTTGATATGAAACCTTCAGATTTCATGGATGCATTCAGGGAATATTTATTGCTTCAAAAAAAGCAGCCGCCTTTGACACGTCAGGAAATATGTCTGATTCAGTGTTCGTTTATACAGGTCTTGTTCATTAAACACGACAAAGGCGGTCTTTATCCTGTTATGAATGATATCATTCGGTATCACTGCGCGCTGAACGATTCGCTCTATGCAGGACCATGCGCTGATGGAGGGAACTGTGCCGGGCTTAATGAGGATGCTCAATTGAAATTGTCTCCGGGTACTTTCCCACTTGTTTTGAAATACAATTGTGATGAACTTATGTCCGTTGGAGAATATACCCTGGATGAATTCATGCGTCATTGCCCCCCTCATGATACATATATTGTCGTTTATAATCGCGAGGGTGAGGTTAGAACAATGATTATTGATCATGCTCTTAGTGAATTTCTGCAGTCGCTTCCCGGCAGCCGCGCATTGCGGCAGACGGAAACGATCATGCATGCAGAAACTCAGAGGGACCTTGATGAATTTATAACGTATGCCCGTGCTGAAAAAATAATTTATTAAGATGCAGCATGATAGCGTTCACCGTTATGCTGAATCCTGAGATAAAAAATCCAAAATATACGATAACGATAATAAATATACATATCCAGGCAGAAACCAGAAGGATGTCGAGCCTGCTGCGGTATCGGATATTTGGTAGTTATAAAGGGGAGACTGATGTAAGAAAGAAAACCCCGGAACCTGTACGGGTACAGGTTCCGGGGATGATGAGTCTATGAATTTTTTCCTGAATCGACGAGAGCCTTCGCTATCCGGTATGCCCCTCGCTGGAGCGCAGGAATACCCATTGCGAAAAGCGAGAGCGTACGGTAGGTGTTCCTGACCGCTTCGGCCCGCGCATGTTTAATGGGCTCGGCTTTGGACCCGATCGGGAGTCCCAATGCTTCCGGCTTCTGGCGGAGTATGGTCAGGACCCTGAGCCCGCCGAATTCATTGAGGCCGTATATGTTGATGTGCGGAAATTCAACTTTCAGCAATTCAACCCGTTTTTTGGCAGTGCTCACAATCGTTTTTATATCGCCGAACAGGAGGGCGTTTGACGGGCAGGTGTTTACGCATGCGGGGATGTCCCGCTTGTTCTGCGTGCACGCATTGCATTTATGCGACTTTCCCATTACTACAATTTTTTGTCCGATGTCGTTGATGTGATCTACATCACTCACGCTCGGTACTTTGTAAACGCATTCATTTACGCATGCCCCGCAGCCGATGCATTTTTCATCGTCGATCAGCGTCCAGCCGTCATGCTTAGTTATGGCTTCCTGCGGGCATACGGCAACGCAGTTGGCTTCATTGCAATGATAGCATTTTTTATGCATGATCGTCCAAATCGGGCGCTCGGCAGTACTCCTGTCAATATTGAAAAATTTGACATGGTTCCAGGTGATGGCTGAAAGCTCCTTCGGGTTTGTGTACTCGGGGCCCGCGAAGAAGGCAGTAGTTTCACCCGGGAGTCCGTTCCATTGCTTGCACGCGACCTGACAGGCCCTGCATCCCTGGCACTTTGTTGTATCTACTAAAAACATTTTTTCTGACATGGCACTACCTCCTATGCCTTCTCGATGTTTACAAGGAACGCCTTGTATTCAGGAATCATGGTGTTGGCGTCACCGATATTGGGCGTCAGGGTATTGCATGAATCACCCGATGCCGCGCATCCGTGGCCGAAGTGCCAAACCATTCCTACCATTTCAACCTTCTTGCCGCTGATATTCCAGGGAGTAAGCCTTTCTGTCACGAGGGCGTGTGCCTGTATGCTTCCGCGTTTCGAATTGATCTTTACTGTGTCGCCGTTTTTAATCCCTTTCAGTGCGGCAAGTGAGGGGCTGATCTCGCAGAACATCTCCGGGACGAGTTCGGTAAGCCATGGCAAGTTGCGGGTCATGGCCCCTGCCTGCCAGTGCTCGGTCACTCGATACGATGTGGCGATGAAGGGGAATTGCGCACTATCGCCGAACTCATCGCGTACTGAATCGAGAATCTGGGTTGCCGGATTGACCTTTTGTGAATTCATAATGTTTTGAACCGGGCTTTCCATCGGCTCGAAGTGTTCGGTAAATGGACCATCTACTACGCCATTGGAAAAGAGTTTGCCGAAGATC
>JBFZEZ010000508.1:0-10817 GCA_041306585.1 Spirochaetota bacterium
AGAGCCCCTCATGTGCGACCGTGACCATGCCCAATGAGTTTGAATGTAACCGGGTCCCAATCAACCCTGCCCGGAGACAATCATTCAACGGGGTGGGGCAGGGAAGGGTAAGGACCCCTCCTTTCAGAAAAATGAATCCACCAGGTCTTATCCGGATGAGGGTGTCAATAGAGCCTATTTTTCAAAGCGATTTACAAAATAACTGATATATTACCCTATTCTCTTACACTTCTGCAATATCTTCCTCATCGGCAATAATCTGGATGTCCCATTCGTCGTCGTCGAATGCAAGGGACCCTTCCCCATCGCAGACCGGGCAGGTTATTGTTTCCGTGACCGTATTGCACCCGTTCTGATCGGTTAGATCGTCATCACTCACCATATCTTCCGTCGGCATATGGAAGTATTTCTTAATATCATGGGATTTCAGTTCCTGGCAGATCCGGAACTGCTCGTTCTGGACTACGCCTGTCCCTTTACAGCGCCGGCAGGTGAGGAGGATGGTCATACAGGTATCTGGTTTCAGTTATTGTGGTACTGGATTTTAACTTCTCTCATTTCAGATCCACTATTGATAGGATTTAAGTGAGGTTTTTGCAAAATTAAACTATTGCCTGATTTTTCCGTAAAATACATGATCTAGAACGTCAAATTCATGATTGAACAATGTGATACCAGTCGATCTAATTAATGGCCGTCGAACGGATCAGGTATTTGGGACGTCAAAGTATACCAGGGAAATCATCCAGAGACTGGAATGTGTCAATATCAATCCCATCGAATACCCTCAGTTTGGAACGAACCGTTTTGTGGATGGCGCGATAAAAAGGGCAATTTACCCCTTTATTGTCAAAAATAACATTCAAAAAGGATCGATTAAACACGTAACAAACCAGGATCTTGCATTTTTGCTCAATTACATCGATCTTCATCCCTCCATTGTTACCTGTTATGATCTTATTCCGGTTGCATACTATCACAATAAGTCGCACTACTGGCAGATGAACCTGAAAGGAATGCAAAAAGCAGACCACATTGTCACTATTTCCGAGTTTTCAAAAAGAGAAATTATACGGCTGACCGGATATCCAGACGATCAGATTAGCGTCATATATCCTGGAGTTGATACAAACAGGTATTTCTCACGGCATGATCGTTCGGTCCTTAGACGGTATGAGATCCCACCTGATGATTACGTCATACTATATGTTGGATCGGAAGAACCCAGAAAAAATCTCTCGCTCCTGCTTGAGGCTATTGCGGTTCTTAAGAAGGATTTTCCTGAAATAAAGCTACTAAAGGTGGGAAGCTCCCAGATGGGAGGTGACCGGAAATCACTTATGGACCTTATAAAACATCTCAAACTCGAAAAAGAGGTGATATTTGCGGGGACGGTACTTGAAGAAGAACTTCCTTTATTTTATAATGCAGCGGATCTTTTTGTATTTCCATCCTTATACGAAGGTTTCGGGTTACCACCCCTTGAGGCAATGGCGTGTTGTTGTCCGGTTATTGCAGCAAATACCTCTTCGATACCCGAAGTAACAGGAGATGGAGCACTATTATTCGATCCTGAAGCCCCAGATGGTCTAATCGAAAACATTATAAAAATTAGATCAGATGTGAACTGTAAAGACGATCTGATTGGGAAAGGGTTCTACAGGGTAATTGAATTTAACTGGGACAAATCTGCAAAACAACTCGGGACCCTCTTTCATGAAATGGGAAGTTCTTCAAATCTTAAACACTGAAATTATCAGAGCCGATAAAACGCTTTTTATTTTTTATAACAAACTTTGTTATCCTAACGCCGCAAAATGAGATGATGAGTGCTCCAATTGCCGAAAACGACAAGAAATTTCCAGGGCATATACGGAAAGACAGTATAATATTTTTACGCGCTTCCTTATTCGAAAATTTCATCAACTCAATTCGCGCAGCATTCAGATAGATCATCCCTGTTGCTTTATTTTTAAGTTTGTTCATATGTATCCCTGAGGAATCCGAAAAGATTTTTTCGATTATATACAGGAATTCTTCTTTATAGCCTGATGTGAGGGATGAGCTTTTCGCCTCCGGATAGATACGTGCTGCTGCCAGGTATTCATTTAAAAAAGATATTTTACAATTTTTAATAACACGGACCCAGTAATCGAAATCCATTGCAAGATGGAGTTTATTATCGAAACAACCCACATTTTTAACCAGGGACCTTCTTAAAAAGACGGTTGGCTGAGGGATATAGACATTAAAAGTAAATATATTATCGATGGTCACCTGCCTGGTTTTTTTGTATTCAATAATATCCGATTCCTTATTGATATGAACAATATTTCCATAAATCATAGCAGTTTCGGGATGGTTTTTAAAATAGTGAACAATTTTTAAAAAGGTGCCTGGCTGATAAATATCATCGGAATTCAGGTATGCAACTATATCGCCGGTAGACTTTTTTAAACCTTTATTGATAGCATCTGTCTGGCCCTCATCCGGTTCTGAGGTCCAGGTAAGGTGGTTGCCGTATTTTTTTAATATTTCAATAGTATTATCGTTACTTTTTCCATCAACTACAATATATTCGATATCCGGATAATCCTGTAAAAGAACCGATCGTATCGTCTCCTCGATAAAATGCCCCTGATTGTAGCTTGGAGTGATTATGCTTATTTTTGGAAAATTGTTGTCACTTAATTCATATTTTTGGGAGCCGCTGCTTTTTTTGGTCCATGGCCATCCCTGTTTGGCGCATGAGGCGGGTGGAATTTCAGTTTTATTTATTGCAGGCATTGAACACCACGTATTATTAATTGGCCGGGTCAGGAATATGTTTTAAAAAATTCACTCAGTTTATTCTGATAATGTTAAATTAAAGTTAATGGTTGCAGAGGACGATAGAATTTTTCTGTTCCTTAAAGCATGAGAAATAATAAAGTCAATCTCACCACAATGTTGTGATGAGGAATTATGGAATATAAAAAATTCTTAAATACCCAATATTGTTTAAGAAATTTTCAACATCATATATTGAAAAAAGATGTAATATCAATTAAATCCAGAAGTAGATCGAAAAAGAATGTATTATTATCATATGTTACCGGCCCTTTTTTATCAGCTGATGATTCCAATGTTTTTCAGAAGCATACGAACCAGTGGGAATGCTTTTTCTTTGCCAGTTTCTGGCTGAATTGTGGATACAATGTTGATATTATCGATTGGGATAATTCATCGTTTATTCCAAAGAAATCATACGATATTTTTATTGATATTCATTCAAACATGGAACGCCTCGCCCCCGGGCTGAATGAAAATTGTAAAAAAATATTGCATATCACTGGTGCACACTGGTTATATCAAAACACAGCAGAGTATTCAAGATTACTGGATGTGCAGGCAAGACGCGGAATTACATTAAAACCAAGAAGGCTGGCTCCTCCTTCCTTAGGAATAGAAAATGCGGATGCAGCCACAATTCTCGGAAATGATTTTACCAGAGGTACATTTAGATATGCCGAAAAACCATTATTCTCTTTACCTCTTGCGTCTATGATTGAATTTGATTTTAATTTGAATAAAGATTTTAATTCGTGCCGGAATAATTTTCTATGGCTGGGGAGCTCTGGGATGGTTCATAAGGGTCTGGATCTTGTACTTGAAGCTTTTTCGCAAATGCCGGAATTTAAACTGATAATTTGTGGACCTGTCCATCAAGAGACTGATTTTGTCGGATGTTATTACAAAGAACTTTTTGAAACACGGAATATTAAAACGACAGGCTGGACCGACGTAGGAAGTCCGGAATTCTCCGAAATTATTGCAAACTGCACAGGCCTGATTTATCCCTCATCATCTGAAGGGCAGGCAGGGAGTGTGATTACATGCCTGCATGCCGGACTCATCCCCATTATTAGTTATCAGTCTGGAGTGGACGTGGACGATTTCGGCGTGATTCTGGAAAATTGCACTATTGAAGAGATATGCGATAAAGTTGCATTTGTTTCAGATCTCCCTGTTGCTGAGGTGCGCATGATGTCGAAAAAGGCATGGGAATATGCGAGGAAACATCATACGAGAAATAATTTTGCGGCGGCTTATGAACGTTCCATTCAGAATATCGTAAGTATATGAGAGATTGGGATCCTATGAAAATACTCTACGACCACCAGATTTTTTCGTGGCAAAAGTATGGGGGGATATCCAGATATTTTTTCGAATTGATGACGAGGTTCGGGCAGGACCCCGGGATCGATTTTGAAATTTCACTTCTATTATCTGTGAATGCATACCTACCTGATTCGGAACTGGCTTTCCCAAACATCGTTCTGAAAAATGTAAATTTCCCGAAAAAAGACCGGATTTATGAACGTATTGATAAACAGTACTCAAAAATCCGAATTTCTAGAGGTGATTTTGATGTATTTCACCCTACGTATTACGATCCGTACTTTTTAAAGTACCTCGGGGACACACCATTCGTGCTTACCGTGTATGATATGATCCATGAAGTGTATCCCGGATATTTCTCGCCTGAAGACCCGGTCTATTTCAATAAAAAAATGTTGATACAGTCTTCTGCCAAAGTCATTGCTATTTCAGAAAATACAAAAAAGGATATCCTCCGATTTTGCGATGTCGATGCATCGAAGATTGAAGTGATCCATCTTGGCAACTCTCTACAACCCCGGGCCGGTCCACCTACTATTTCAGTACCGGAGAATTATATTTTATATGTTGGTGATCGTCATCTTTACAAAAATTTTACAAATTTTGTCGCTTCCGTATCTCCATTGCTCAGGAGATCTGTAAACCCTCTTTTCCTTGTATGTGCCGGGGGGGAAGAATTTTCTGCCGGTGAAATACAATTATTGGAAAAATTTTCCATACGGAATAGGGTTGTAAAGTTACCGGCCGATGATGAACTGCTCAGTTATCTCTATGAAAACGCTTTATGCTTTGTTTTTCCCTCCCTTTATGAAGGATTTGGAATACCAATTTTAGAAGCCTTTAGTACAGGATGTCCTGTTGTGCTGAGCAGGGCAAGCTCATTTCCTGAAGTTGCAGGTGATGCGGCGATATATTTTGATCCTTTGGATAATAGTTCAATTTTTGATGCTGTTTCATACGTAATCACAAATCCGGACGTACGAAGTGCCCTTATCGAAGCTGGCCATAAGAGAATGAAAATGTTCTCCTGGGATATTACTGCAGCAAAGACAAAGGAGACCTATCAAAGATCATTGATAAATGAATGATTATATTTTTTAAAAATGATTTTATAGATTTTCATTGAAATCATTGGTATGAAAAAAAGTTTAAATTTTTTTCAAAGATTTTTAATTTGGAAAAAAAACCGGAAAATAAATGCCAATATCAGAAATTTTGTAGCTGAGTATAACGATAAGGCACATCCCGTCCGTGAAGAAACCTTATTACCCGAAGTATTAATACCGTGTTTTAATCAGGGTAGATATGTTGAAGCGGCATTAGAATCAATCCCTGAGGGAATTCCTATTACCGTAATTAATGATGCATCAACTGACAACACTCCAAAAATTTTGCTGGAATTACATCAAAAATTTGGGTTCAATTTGATTACAAATCCCATAAATCTTTTACAAACCGGAAGTTTAAACAAGGCAATCGCACAATCCCCTAACAATTTATTTATCGTTCTGAATGCGGATGACGTGTTGACAAAGTATTGGATAACTGCCGTTATAAGTATATTTCAAGAATATCCTGATATTTTTTTGTTGGGAGGAAATTCAATATCTTTTTCAGAAGATACAGTCTTAAAAATGAATAATGATTTACCTAAGATACTTTCGTATCTCCCCGTACCAAGAATCTATCGGAGTCAGAATGTTTTTGAATATACGACAATGAACTCAATAAATATGACTATGTCAGGGTGCTCATTTTTTAAATCCGCATGGTCGACAGTGGGCGGATTCTGGGACTTTGATAAAAGGGTGTGTTCTTTTGATGACCGCGATATTCAGATAAGAGTAAATTCCCTCTTTGATATTGCAATTCTTGATGAACCGTCAGCATTTTATCGTGTAACAAGTTCTTTGAAAAGAGCTGAACTCTAGAACAGGATTTCTTTCGGCGGTTATAAACTTCAAAGGAGAGGATACTTTAATTTAGGCTGATATAACCTGCATTTCGCTGCTGGACCTCACAAAAAAATATTTTTCGAATAACGGCCCCATGAGATTACGAATCTGAGTGACCTCTACGTCCAGGTTCACAATAAACAGATATATGTGAGTTCAGAGGAACCGTACCGTCAGCAGGTCTCATGAACAGAGTTAAGATCCACTTCAAAGTCGGGTTCTGAATCGGCTTTTTCAACTGGTTATTCCCTGTCATCCAGGTTTCTTTCAGTCTTGACCTGAAACACCCCCCGGTAGTCACATACGCAAACAAGATAAGCTCCATAATCGTGGATGATTGTGCATTGAAAAATCAGATCTTTGTCGGGATATTTCCTGATCACACAGAGGAATTATTCAAGCCCGGCATTTCAGGTTTAAAATAAATACTGTTAATGCCATGGTCGTATCATCCGGTTTCTCTGATATGTTAAACGGGCCTTCCCACGGACCATTAATAAAATGCCACTCACTTTTACCATGTTTCCTGACAATTTCAGAAAATTCGGCATAGTTCCATTCTCTAAGGTGCCAGAAATTTTTAGGTGTTCCGTCTTTATTTGTATACTCTGTCCTCCTGTTCGGAGTGCTGATAAAGACCCCTCTCTTTGAGACTCTAATCATTTCTTTGATGAAACTGTCGAAATTTTCAACATGTTCGATGACATCAACACATGTGACGATATCAAAAAAGCTATCCTGAAATGGTATTTTTTCGCCGTCATATATTCCTAAAGAATGTAATTTTGGATTTCTTCCGACAATAACACCTCTGCAGTATTCCAGAGATTTTTCATCGACGTCGATTCCATTCACTTCTTTTGCTTTAATTGATAGTATTGTAAGCCCGGTTCCAAGGCCGAATCCAACATCCAGGATGCGATCTCCTTCATGTACAAACCGGTTCAGGCCCAAAAAGTATGCCTCAATCTGAACGGGGACTATTGTTCCTTTTCCCTGCGTTGCAGAATAGTCTGCCGGATCGTTACATCCAAAGGGCCTTCTCAAACAGGATTTAATTTTTTGAAAAAATTGTTGTATCATGGCGACTCCTGACAAACTCCATGAAATATTCGAGTTTATTCGTAAAAAATCCACTGGTGATTCGAAAGTGAAAATAATAGCATTTTCCGGTTATTGATGCAATCTCCTGATAAAAGAAATAAATCCGGAGAATTTCGAAGACTTTTTCAACACCTCTCCAAAAATTGCCTTGTCGAGTACATAATTCTGCATGACAACCTCGGGGTGAACGATGGAATCACAATTGAGTGGAATAACCGGAAAAAAAAGTGAGGAGGTATCAGATGAACTATGTGTTCCCTGGCTTCCGATATTTGAGATCAAATTCGTTCCCGGGATTATCGCTAAAGCATTTTGTAAAATGCAACTGTAAACCCACTGGATGTCCCAGGTGTCGATTTTATTGTCGTGGGCCAGATCAAACATTCTTTCAAAATGGGTAATGATTTCATTGTTGCAATAAAATCCTTTTAATAATTCCCTTTTTTTTACCTCATTCCATCGTGACATTTTAAGGTCATAGAGATTCCATGCCCGCTTCCAGGTTGCCCACCCCCAGATCGGGTAGTATTTTGAAAAAAAATAACTTTCATCTGAATTTCGGGAATCAATTAAATAATTCATCCCCGAAATCATCATTATTCGCGTGTCAGTCCGGTAATATTCGAGCAGATTCTGGCAATAATAAAAAAAACTGGCATCGGGAAGACAATCATCTTCAAGGATAATACCTTCTTCAGCGAATGAGAAAAACCAGTTTATTGCAGAACTTATTGCTTCTTTGCAACCCAGGTTTTTTTCACGCAGAAGGAGTTTCACTTCACAGTTCCAGTCAATCTGGTTCACAATGTCCCTTGTTCTGGCACAAAGTTCAATTTCGCCGGGAATATTCTCCCGGGGTCCGTCAGCAGCGATAAAAAGATATCGGGGGCGTACTTTTTTTATTTGGCTGAAAACCTTTTTTGTTGTTTCAGGTCTGTTAAAAATGAGGAACAGAACCGGTGTATTTAAAGTTGGATCATGCATTTGAACGAAGTCTCCTGATATTGAATGTGGATTCCTGCAATATTGATATTTATGTATTTTTCACCTGACTGCTAAAAATATTGATGCATGATGGTTTTATAATACTTGGATAAACGTGAACCTTTTTTTTTAAAAAAATGAGGGGTTCATTGCGTGGATGGGAGAAATAATTACGGGTATCAATCAAATCTCTGGAATATCGACAAAATATTGTCAGTTGATGTTTTGCAGATTTTATTAACATCTCACTGATTAGTTTAAGCAGGGATGTTTTTTCCCCCTGCTTTCCATGATATTCTCATATTTTCTGATATGTGAATTTTTAAATATAGATAAATTATACTCATATTATGGAATACGAAGAATATCTATCAGATATCTCGTTCAGGTTTTTAAATCCCTTATCAAAGCTACCGCCGGGATATCAAAAAATTGCAAAGATTTTGCAATTTTGCAACATATCAATTGAATCATACATAACCCGGTTGCCTGATAGAGAAAAGGAAATGAAAAAGAAATTACACAGTCTTTTAAAAGTCCCCAGAATGTCCACTTTTGCCATCGGTGCAATGATTAATTATTGTGTAGCAAATCTTCCAGATAATGAGGCGTTTGTAAATGTCGGGGTATGGAATGGCTACACCCTTCTTGCAGGGATGAAAGATAATCCTGATAAAATTTGTATAGGTATTGACAATTTTTCGGAATTCGGAGGCCCAAGAAAGGAATTTCGTGAAAGATTCAACAAATTCAGGAGTCCAAATCATTTATTTTTCGATATGGATTATGAACAATATTTTTCAGAAATACATAAGGGAACTATCGGATTTTATATCTATGATGGTGAGCACAGCTACAAAAACCAGTTAAAAGGGCTTCAAATTGCCGAACCATTTTTATCAGAACATTCGTATATTCTTGTCGATGATACCAACTGGGAGGCTCCTCGTCAGGCAACACTCGATTTTATCGAAAAAAGCGACTATGATTATAAGGTTATTTTTAATCAGGGGACCCTGTTCAATGGTCACCCGACATTCTGGAATGGCATAATGGTGCTGAAGAGGATATGACAGAACCCTGATCAGAGTATATTATGCAATGACTCCACCATTTTTCTAAAATTCAGGAGTCTGACCGGATTTAGTGAATTTATGAGAAGAATGAACTGCCGGCGTAGCGGTTTAATAAAACCAATAATTAAGAGACCTGAAAACTGGGTTATTAACATTGCAGCAGCCGCCCCACTCGGTCCGAAGATTGGAATAAGCCAGTAATTCAGGGTGATATTTACGACTACATTGATGACGGCAATAAAAAACAGCACTCTGTTAAGATTTTCGGCAATAATGAAATTGCTGCTTGCACATGCTAAAAATATCGGAACAGCTCCCCATGCATAAATCATAAGCACTATTACCGCTGGTGAATATGCTGATCCATATAACAGATTGATGACATATGGTGCCAGGAGGGTGACCGCCAGTGAAATTATTATCGAAAGTATGGCCATTAAATCAAACAAGGCCTGCATTCTTCGATAATATAATCCCTCATCTGTCGTTTTCGATTTTATTATAACCGGGAAGAGCGTGATCGCAATTCCTGTCGGAATAAAATACCAGAGGCCGGATATATTGGTTGCGACCGCATAAATTCCCGCTTCATAGTCATTTAAAATCTGGCGCACAAGTACAAGATCGATTTTCATATAAATTCCAATTGCCAGTGCACTTAAAAACAGAGGAAACGAGTCTCTTATTAATCTCCTGGATATATCGTAATCAAATTTCCAGTTTTTAATGCGGTTACCCTGTTTTTTATAGACTATAAGCAGGAAGAGAGCGCTTAAAATCAACTCGAGTGTTGTTACTATAATAAAATAAACCAGCGGTGCTCCTAATGAGATCAACCCGATTTTTATACCTGAACTAATGATAAAACTGAAGTTTCTGGCCAAAACGGGATATTTTGATAATATTTGAGATTGGAACCAGAAATCAATGGTATCAAATGATTGGAAAATAAAACCTGACGCGATAATTAAAACGAATAGTAATAATTGATTCTCTCCAGGATTGACAATTAAAAATACAACAAATGATAGTATTGTTGCAAGGAGACTTCCGAGTAACTTAAGAAAAAAAGTTGTTCCCAGTAATACGCCAGTATCAAATCTCGAATGGACCAGCTCTTTGATGACGATATTATCGAGGCCAAGCGTTACAAATGCAGCAAATAAACCGGTAAATGCCAGGACAAAATTTAAGGTACCATAATTTTCAGGACCAAGGTACCGGGCAACCAGAATCCCAACAAATATCCCGATACCCATCCGGAATATTTTGTCAGAAGAAAGCCAGAAAATATTGCAAAAAATTTTTTGAAAACCTTCATTTTTCCATATTTTTTCTGGAATTAATTTTTCAATCAATTATTCCCACCGGACATTTATTAGAAATGTTTTACGTAATGTAAAATTTTTAATATTAATTACCGGGGCGAGATTAAAATGCTTTATATACATCTTTTTTATTATCCTGGCTTCATAAGAAGCCCATGTCCCATGTAATGGTTGCCGGACAGCATACTGGCGCACGAAGATATTGTCGA
>JBFZEZ010000509.1:0-4030 GCA_041306585.1 Spirochaetota bacterium
CAATGTACGTAAAAGATTTTATTATTATATCACTGGGGGGACTTCGTATCGCAATATTGGTAACCGGTGGTGGAGGTTTTATCGGATCACATATAATAAACCGGCTGCTTTCTGGTAACCAGCCGGTTATCTGCCTTGATAATTTTGATCCCTATTATGACCCTTTTATTAAAATGAAAAATATTGAAAAATTTCAGTCAAATCCAGACTTTACCTTAATCAAAGGAGACATTCTTGATAAAAAATTACTGAAAAACCTTCTGAAAGATGTGGATTACGTTTTTCATGAGGCGGCTCAGGCCGGAGTCCGGATTTCTGTTGAAAATGCCCTGAAAACGCATGAAACTAATGCGACAGGTACACTGGCACTTCTGGAAACTGCACGAAATTCGGGTGTTAAGAAAATCATCAATGCATCATCATCCTCGGTTTACGGTAAAGTGGAATACCTGCCGTTCGATGAAAAACATCCGGCATGTCCCGTATCACCCTATGGAGTCTCAAAATTAATGACAGAACACTATTGCAGGGTGTTCGAAGAGCTCTATGGACTAAAATCGGTATCGCTCCGGTATTTTACAGTTTATGGCCCGAATATGCGTCCGGATCTGGCGATCAGCATCTTTTCAAGGCAGGCATTGAAGAATGAACAGATTACCATTTTCGGTGATGGGAACAAAACACGGGATTTCACCTTCATTGATGATATTGTTGACGCAAATATGCTTGCAATGAAAAATGGTTCCGGGATTTTCAATGTCGGAGGGGGACACAATGTCAGCATCCTTCACCTTGCAAAAAAAATCATTGAAATTACGAAAAGCTCTTCACAGATTATCTACAAAGAATCTGTTTTAGGAGATGCCGTTCATACCTTTGCCAATACGGATTTAATCAGGAAAAAGCTGGGATGGAACCCAAAAACAACTCTTGAAGAAGGATTAAGGAGATATGTGCAATGGTTATCGACATTTCAATAATTATCCCCTCATACAATGAAGAAGAAAATGTCGAATTACTGTATTCTGAATTAAAAGACGTCCTCATTTCCTTAAAACGGGAACATGAGATTATTTTTGTTGATGATTGTTCGACTGACACAACCTACCAGAGATTGCAGGAATTACATGGTAAAGATCCCCGGGTAAAAATAATTAAATTCCGCAATAATTTTGGTCAGAGCGCTGCAATGAAGGCTGGTTTTGATCATGCACAGGGCGCATTCGTTATTACCATGGATGCCGACCTCCAGAATGATCCTCATGATATTCCTGCAATGCTCGAAAAAATTGAAAAGGATGATTATGATGTGGTCTGCGGCTGGCGTTACCAGCGCAATGATTCTGTATCCAAAAAATTTTTTTCCCGGTGGGCGAATTTTTTCAGGAATACATTAACAAATGAAGTTATTCACGATTCCGGATGTACATTGCGCGTATATAAGAGAGAATGCATACAGGATCTGGATCTTTATGGGGAACTTCACCGTTATATCCCGGCGATCCTTCTCTGGAAAGGCTACAGGATCGGTGAAATCAGGGTGAATCACCGGAACAGGATCCACGGGAAAAGCAAATATTCCTGGAAGAGACTCTCCAAGGGCTTTCTCGATTTGCTCGTCATAACATTCTGGCAAAAATATTCGGTGAGACCCATGCATATTTTCGGGGGCTCCGGATTATTCATGGGATTTTTTGGCCTGTTCATAACCGGATACCTTATTCTTGAGAAACTGATCTGGGGGACCGGGTTATCGGATCGGCCATTATTTCTCATCGGGATTTTACTTATTATAATCGGGGTCCAGTTTATTGCAATCGGACTTCTGGCAGATATTATGCTGAAGGTTTATTACAGCCAGAATCAGCGGAAGACCTACCTGATTGAAAAAATAACTATGTGATTTTCACGGAGGAAAGAGGTACCATGGATTTCCCCATTCAGCGAGCTGGTGAGTATGAAGTCAAAGGTGACTATCATAAAAATATTGATAAAAACTGGCGCTATTACCCGGTATATTATTACAAAATGAAATATATCGACTCATTTTTATCCGGTATCCCGAAAACCGCAAAAATACTGGACATGGGTTGTGGTGAGGGACACCTGGTCGAGAAATACCGTAAATCCGGGTATGATATTATCGGTATCGACCTGAATTATTCATCTGATTCTGTAAAGAAAGGAGATATCCGGCATACTCCTTTTGAAATTGATGAATTCGATGTTATTTTATGTCTGGATGTTCTTGAACACCTGAATTTTTCAGACCAGGACCTTGCGTTAAAAGAAATTCACCGCATTCTGAAAAAAGAGGGAATTGCCCTCCTGGCATTACCCAATCTCGCCCATTTCATTTCCCGGATTTCCTTTCTTTTATCGGGAAATCTGATAAGAACATCCTCGATAGACCGCCATCCGGGTGATCGCCCCATACAGGAATTTATTACACTGATTAAAAAAAATAATTTTTTTATCAATAAGCGTGTTGGAATTTTTCCTACCTTTGTCGTTTCTTCAGTATTAACCTGGTATTTCCCCCACCGGGTGATCTGGCTTCATGGAATTATCAATACCTTATTTCCATATCCAGGCTGGTGTTTTTTAAACCTGATTCATTGTAAAAAGATTTGAAAACCAGGTGAAGACTGACTATGCAATCTGAGTTAAATGACCATCTGGAAAAAATTCATGAATATCAGAAAACCGATTTCCGATGGCGCAATATTCGCACCATTGTTAAGAAATATATCACGGGAAGAAACATACTGGATGCAGGTTGCGGCACAGGTCATTTAACCCTGGATCTCCTGAAAGAGAATTATGTGGTAACCGGGGTAGATTATTCGAATGAACTGGTGAAATGTGCTCAGAACAATATCAATAATGCAGAGTATCCTGCAAAAATCATTTCCTGCGATCTTATTTCAATAAAAAATTGCGATTTCCCGCCATTTGACTCGGTTATTTGTCTGGATGTGATCGAACATATCTACGACGATGAAATTGTACTGAATAATTTCAGGGATTTATTGAAAGATGGAGGTACACTGATCCTCTCCGTACCCGCTATAAAAAGATTTTTTGGGGAGCGGGATTTAAAAGTTGGACATTACAGACGCTACGAAAAGAGAGAATTAACGGAGAAATTAACTAATGCAGGATTTGGAATTTTTGAAATCCGTTACTGGAATTTTATTGGTATTATTCCCTTCTTAATGTATGAAAAGTTGTTACATAAACCCTTGAATGAGGATATACGTTACTCAAGATCCAAAACAAGTTCAAAAATATTCAATTTTCTGTTACATTACTGGTTCTCCCTGGTCGAGAACCGGATCCGTTTTCCCATAGGACTTACGTTAATCGTTGTATGTAAGAAAAAATAAATTATTTTACAGAGATTTTTTTATTGTATCTTCAGAATGCATCGTCAGATATCCTATTGTACCGAGTAACAGGGTATACAGCAAAATAATCAGGTGAAAACCAAATCCCGTATAAATTGCGACCTCTTTAGTAACACCGACTGCAACAAATCCCAGAGCCCAGCCCCCCTCCATTGTGCCGAATCCTCCAATTCCCTGGATGGGAAGAACTGTTGAAAACACGGCAAAACTTGATGCAAATAAAATTTGAATTGCATCCAGCTGAATATTCATACTGACAGCAATAAGATAAAATAATACATAGGATAATACCCAAATCCCGATGGAAAGGAAAATCACGGACAGGTGCAGATTCATGCTACCGTTTTTAAATTTTTCAAAACACTGAAACGTATCTTCGCTTTTTTTAAGCAGGTAATCACCTGCATGAAATTTTTTAAAATTAATATAGTGAGCAAATTTTTCAAATATTTTTAACAATACATTCCCATAGAATAAGACTCCAAACAGTAGGAATACCCCGAATAATAAAAATAAAACCCCTGTTACTACCAGAATTGCAGCACCCGGGACGAGGTTGTCAATACTTAAAAACAATAATAAAAAAAAGAACGAAATTACCATGAAATCAAAAATTCTTG
>JBFZEZ010000510.1:0-3036 GCA_041306585.1 Spirochaetota bacterium
TTTTAATATAGGGACCGGGGCCCTCGCTGTTCCATCCCTGGTTAGGGCATATATGTCGCAGATGCAGCTGAAGCGCGTACCCTGCATCGCATACCGCGATATGACTGACGGCATTTTTGTCCACGAGATGATCTCGGGCCTCAATAAATTGACCCGCATAATACTCAGCCATATCGAGCTATATAATTTTCTGATCAACACACTGGTCCAAAAAGAACTTTTCGCAAGGGCCGGTCAATTTGCCAGCGATATTGATTTGATGAATGGGATGCAGTTGGCTGCAGGCCCCCTCAGCACTATGTACCTGCAGCGCAACGAGAGTCTCCTGTGTGCGCAGAATTTTTTTAATGAAGTATCGATTGATGACGCGATGCGGTCACTTGGTGCAATGCATACAGCGATCGTAAAGGCATATGGTTTCTCGTGGCTCAAGGATGATGATACCGCATCGATGAAGCCTACCTGCGGAGTTTATGTCTCAGGTTGATATCCCCTTTCATCATTTTTTCAATGGTCTGGATTGAAAGCTTCTGGAACTGACGTTTCTGCGGATCTACGGGGAGGCATGGCCTTTTTTCATTATGACAGTGCAGGCATAGTTTTTCTCTGTTTTTAAGGTGTTCATCGACAATATCGAGCACCGGGTACATCCCGAGACGTATGGCTTTCATATAGGCCAGTTTTTTATCAATGTAATCGACATGATTGCTTGCCTGATGATATAGGCTCCCAGGGCCATGACATGCCTCGCATCCCACCCCCTCTGTTCTGGTTGCATCGGTTTTCCCGCCGCCAGTGGTGTGACATCGGAGGCACTGCAGGTCTCTAGCTGGTTCAACTACTGATACAGTCTTGGCTATCTGCCTTGCAGTTTCAGATTTCAGTATAGTCACTGCTTGAGAGTGTGGGCTTCTCAGCCACAGGCTAAACTGATCTCCAATTGCTTCACTGGAATGGCATGGTTTGCAAACCTCACTGCCTAAATATTCAGCTTTCGGCTTTTGCTTACTTTCAATCGGAATGATTGAAAAGAGAGCATAATTGAAAAAAACAAGGATTATAATAAAGATGAATTTTTTCATGATGTCCGGTATTAGTAATGGATGACATATATATGCTTTTTATACAGGTTATCATGTTGACGGTCAAGTAATTTAAGCTTGACATTTTTTAAATTTCTTAATATATTATTAAACATCATTATCCCTTGAGGAGAATTATACCTGATGGCTAATAATAAACAGTCCGGAAAACGTGTTGGTGAATTCCTGGTAGAAAACGGTATCATTACTAATAAACAGCTTACCGATGCCCTGGAATTGCAGAAGGATAACAAGGACAGACTCATTGGTGAGATTTTTGTGACTCTGGGGGTATTGAATAAAGAGCAGTTGATAATGGCAATGGAGATGTTTTTCATGGTTACAGAAATTAATCCTGATCATATCGATGAATGGCTTGATCAAGATGAGATTGACATGATTCAGGATAAAATACGCCAAAACATGCCTGAAGATAAATAATTATTGACAAATTAACGGATACTATTTAATAACTCCCATCATGATTGAATTTGAAGATAAAATTTGTTTTGGCTGCGGCCCAGATAATGAGCGCGGACTCAGGTTGAAACTTGAGTTTGATGATGACACCAAGACAGCTTTCGGGCAATATGCAGCTGATGAACTTCTTGAAGGTCCGCCTAATATCATACATGCGGGCATAGTAGCCGCTCTGCTCGATGAAACCATGATAACCGTGAATAAGTACATGGAGATCATGGCGCTTACCAGCGAATTGACAATTCGTTTTCTGCAGCCCGCTTTTATCAATGAGAACCTTTATATCCGTGGCTGGTATGTAAAAAAGAGCAAAAGGGTCATCGAAAACCGGGCGGAAATTGAGAATGAAATGGGTAAAATTGTCGCACGGGCGAAAGGCAAATATATTGAGGTCGACGATATCCCCCAACCCGATTAAAAAGTAACACAGTCAAGCCGAAGTGGTGGAATTGGCAGACGCAGCGGACTCAAAATCCGCCGGGGGTAACTCCGTGAGGGTTCAAGTCCCTCCTTCGGCACATAAATATTTTCTTATCCTTCTTTAATTTAAAACCAATAACATCTTTTTTATCGAAGTCTTATGCCCGGCTGCGGAATGTTCCTGGTGAACCATCCTCGCACCACGCAAAACAGGTAACTCTAATTGTTAAGTAAGCCCATGATATCTCATATGCAAGAAAGTAACCGATGTGAAGATTGGGGAATTAACCCCGATTAAAAAAGAATAAAAGAACAAAGCCATTATTGGGGGGTTGTAAGTGGGTTTTTGGTTTTGGGTTTGGCTTTTTGGGGGGGAGCTTTGTTCTTTTTTTTAATATGTAAAACAATTCAGTGTTACATGCAATGTAAATCATATGACGATAGGACGTTTCTAATGAAATTCAAATGGGATCTGTTGTGTGAATTGATTGGGAACTATTTGGCCTCTAAAAAGTTCGATAAGGGTATCGATGGTACTATCACCGGCCGGATTATTTTTAAGTAGTTCCTGTCGTGCAGACGAATGATTATTTCTTTGCGCTGTTCCGAAATCCTCAAAAAGAAGTAAGCCTGTAGTTTCATATTTTTGCATATCTCCTCGCTTGTAATGAATGAGTGAAGTGATTAAATTGTACAGACAGAGAAACCGCATTCGCGACAATAATAACATCCCGATTCAGGGATCATGTGATTACCGCAATCAGGACATGTTATGCTTTTTCTGAAAAAATTCTTTTTTATTTTCATATGACCCCCTCTTCTATATGTTTGTATAGTAAATATTTGTTTAGTAAAATGCAAGTATTTTTTTTATTTTTTTAAAAAAAATTAGTTAACAGGTCATTATTGGGGGGTAACAATCCATACTATGTCATTCCCGTGCAGACGGGAATCCATCTTGAATTATTCAAGGCTTAATCCTGTATCAATGAATATCTTAAACCCCTGGATTCCCGCCTGCGCGGGAATGACATGTAAGGGTTAAATCATTCGT
>JBFZEZ010000511.1:0-8211 GCA_041306585.1 Spirochaetota bacterium
CAATAATGAGCGCGCGTGCGGCAACGAACAGAAAAAAAATCGTCATGATCGATGGCGGTTATCACGGGGTAAGCTCGTGGATGCAGAGCGCCGGACACAAGGGGATTGTCGACGAGGATATCGCTAATATTATTCGTATTCCCTGGAATGACACAGCGGCATTCGAACGGGCGATTGCGGAGAACCCGAAACGGATTGCCGGGTTTATCGCGACCCCGACGCATGTTCCGACATTTGCCGACAGCGTTCTTCCTGCAGACGGTTATTGGGAAAAGATGGAGGCACTATGTAAAAAAGAGGGTATTGTATTTATATTGGATGATATCCGGCATGGCTTCAGACATTCGATGAAAGGCACGAATGAATATTTCGGTTTCAAGCCCGACCTTATCTGCTATTGCAAGGCGCTCGCCAATGGATATCCCATATCCGCTCTGGTCGGAACTGATGCGATGAAAAATGCGGTAGCCGGGGTTTTCTACACCGGGAGTTACTGGTATGGTGCGGTACACATGGCTGCTGCAATAGCGAACCTAACATACATGCGGAAGATAAACGCTCCGGAAAAAATGCTTGCACAGGGGAAAAAGTTATGCGATGGATTGGTTTCAATCGCCCGTGATTACGGGTATGAGCTGGTCATCTCAGGAACATATTCGATGCCGATGCTCCGTATCGCGAATGATCCGAGCCTGATGCTCCACCAGGATTGGTGCTCTGAATGTACGAGACGGGGAGCTTATTTTGTTTCTCATCACAACTGGTTCCTTTCAACAGCGCATACTGATGCTGATATAAAGAAGACATTGCAAATTGCGGATGATGCTTTTAAAACAGTAAAGAAAAAGTATGGGGATGAGTTCTAAGTTCTTATCTCTGTGAATTTAATCAATTCTCGTGAAGAGCCCCCTAAATCCCCCGGAGGGGGACTTTTAGAAATTCTTGCAAGTCCCCCTCCGGGGGATTTAGGGGGCTCTTATAATTATTTTAGCAAGGGGGACCTTATGCCGATCACTGATCATGAAATTGCAAGTTTGAAAAAGACGGCGAAGCAGATCCGTCTCGACATCATTGATACCACGGTTTGGGCTGGGGGCGCCCACATCGGCGGGGGAATGAGCATGGTTGAGATGCTTACTATTCTATATTTCAAATATCTCAATATTGATCCGAAGAACCCGTTAATGGCAGACCGTGACCGCGTTGTCCTCAGCAAGGGGCATGGCGGTGTTGGATACGCCCCGGTCCTTGCTCAAAAAGGATATTTTCCGAAGGATGAGCTCAAGGAATTCAATCACTTTAAATCGCCCTTCGGGATGCACCTCGATTCACTCAAAGTCAAGGGTGTGGATGTCTCCACAGGTTCCCTTGGTCACGGTTTGTCAATGGCAGTAGGTCTCGCCCTCGGAGCGCGCCTACAGAAAAAACAGTGGTACACGTACTGCATCCTCGGCGACGGTGAATGCAACGAGGGGAGCGTATGGGAAGCTGCAATGGCCGCCTCGCATTTTAAACTGAACAATCTCATCGCATTCGTTGATCGCAACAAACTCATGATAGACGGTCCCACTGAAAGCATCATGGGGCTCGAACCCTTCGTCGACAAGTGGCGCGCCTTCGGGTTTATTGTCAGGGAGGTTGACGGTCATGATCTGCGTCAGCTTGCAGACGCGATCGATTTCGCACATAATGAAAAGAGGGGTCCAGTCTTGATAATGGCCCAGACCGTTAAAGGGAAAGGGGTCGACTTCATGGAAAACCAGGTCAAATGGCATTACGGCAGCATCGATTCCGAACTTGCCAAGAAAGCGAAAGAGTCAGTCGAACGGATGAAATAATAAAGGAGGACGCAATGAGTGAAGTAACCGGAACCACCTGGACAGTATATGATGCAAATACCCTCACACAGGCCGAGATTTACGGCAAGGTGTTGTGTGATCTTGGAAAAATATACCCGAATATTGTCGGTCTTTCGGCCGACCTGGCAAAATCAACAAAAATAGGGGCATTCGGAGATGTCTTTCCCGATCGTTTTTTCAATGTCGGGATAGCTGAACAGAATATGTTCGGCATTGCCGCGGGTCTTGCGCGGTCAGGGCTTCTTCCATTTGTTTCGACAATGGCGGCGTTTGCTGCCATGCGTGCAGCGGAGCAGGTCCGCACTGATATCTGCTACCAGAACCTTGATGTCAAGATAATAGCGACCCATGGAGGAACATCGTTCGGGGCTGCAGGAAGCACGCACCATTGCACCGAGGACATTGCCATCATGCGGGCGTTTCCCAATATGACCGTAATAGTCCCCGCTGACGGTATCGAGACGGCAAACGCCGTCAAGGCATGCATCAAATTCCCCGGCCCGGTCTATATCCGCATCGGCCGCGGTTTCGAGCCCACCCTCTACGATAAGGAAGATTACGGATTCGAGATCGGCAAATCGGTCCTTTTAAGCGAAGGCACTGATATTACCATTATCGCATGCGGGGTCACAGCCCTTCAGGCAAAAGAGGCAGCCGCGATATTAAAAAAGGAAGATAATGTGAGCGTGCGTGTAATCAATATGCATACGATCAAACCCATCGATGAAGCTGCGATAATGAAAGCGGTTCTTGAAACAAGGCGCATTATCACTGTTGAAGATCACAACATATACGGCGGTCTCGGTTCGGCGGTGGCTGATGTTATTGCCGCATCGGGTAAAGGGTGCGCCTTTGAGAAGGTCGGCATCCCCGATTGCTTCTGCATTGTCGGTTACCCGGAAGATCTATACTCGCATTACAAGTTAGATGCGAACGGTATCATTGAAAAGGTGCGCGCTGTAATGGGTAAAGATTTTGAAGAAGATGAAAACTGGGACGACGAGGTGTAACATATGGCAACACCACGAGAAATGATCGCTTCACGCATCTTTTTCAGGGCTGTGTTCCCGGTTATGAAGGTCGTGCTCCAGGATGTTCCGGCCATGAAGAAGAAATTTGAAAAAGTCAATGCCCTGGTCCAGTTCAAAGCCAATGATGAAGCCGGGCCGATTGGGGCCTATCTTGTCTTCAACAATGGTGAATTCAAGGCTGAAGCGGGTTTCTGCGAGAATCCCGACCTGGTCTTTTCCTTCGGTTCAGTTAAAAAAATGAACGATATGCTCAGAGGAAAACCAATAATACCTTCTATTAAAGGCATTACGAAATTCGGTCTTCTCATGAAGGTGATGGGGCTCCTGATGAGCCTGAAAATAATGATGCCGAACGTAAAGCCGAAGGACCACACGCGGAAATGTCTGAAAGTAAAAATGGCTTTTTATATGGTCACAACTGCTCTGAGCCAGCTCAACAAAGGGGGCGACCCCGACATGATAAAGTGGACCACGAAGCAGCCTGACCGGATATATCAGCTGTCTGTCGAAGGGGAAGACGATATCGCAGCATATCTGAGGGTCAAAGCCGGTAAATCGAAATCCGGGCGCGGGATGTACGCCAGGCGTCGTCCCTTCGTGCATATGAAATTTCACGGTGTTGACGGCGCGCTTAAAGTACTGCTCAAGGAAGCCGAATTTGTAGATGCCGTGGGCAGGGGCTTTGTCGCTATCGAAGGAGCACCGGAATACGGCGCGCAGATAAACGATTTCATGCAGCGGATTCAGGCCTTAACTACATAATTACACAGGTATTCTCAGGGGGAACATGAGATTGCAAAAAATTGTATTCCTTGATACATCAACCGTTGATTACGGCGACATCGACTTTACATCGCTCTCGTCTATAGGCGATTTTACACCGTATGAATTGACAAAGCCCGGAGAGGTGGTTGAACGGCTGAATTCAATGACCGTTGCCATTACGAATAAAGTGGTGTTCGACGATGCGGTTTTTGACCGGTGCAAAGACCTCAGGCTTATTGCTGTATCCGCAACAGGTTACAATAACATCGATATCCCTGCCGCCCGTGCCCGCGGGATTGCGGTTGCCAATGTCCCGTCCTATTCGACATATTCAGTTGCACAGCTTACCATGACATTCATCCTTTCCCTTGCAACACGGCTTGTCGAGTACAACAGGGCTGCACACAATGGGACATGGAGCGCTTCCCCCTCATTTACTCTGAATACATGGAAAACCTTTGACCTGCAGGATAAGGTGATCGGGATTCTGGGTATGGGCGACATCGGCCGCACCGTTGCGGGGATGTGCCGCGCATTCGGCATGAGGGTCAGAGCCCTAAAAAGGGAAGGGGCGTCGTATGATGACGATATCCCGAGGCTTAATCTCCATTCCCTCGCGGAAGAATCTGATTTTATAAGCATCCACATGCCTCTTACTGATTATTCGCGTCATATTATTAACGGGGAAATTTTCAAAAGAATGAAAAGGAGCGCTTTTCTCATCAATATGGCGAGGGGACCGATAGTCGATCCAATAGCCCTTGCGCATGCATTGCAGTCAGGAATGATCGCCGGCGCCGCGGTAGATGTCATGGAAAAAGAACCCCCCGCAGCAGATGACCCGCTTTTGAAATCACCCAACCTGATCATCACCCCCCACATCGCATGGGCAAGCTTTGAGTCACGGAAGAAGCTCGTAAGCGAGATCGCGCAGAATATTGAATCGTTTTTTAAAGGGGGACGCAGGAACAGGGTTGATTGAGATCATCTTCTCTTATTTGCTATAAATGAGAATATCCCCATCCTTGTCGATCTTCTGATGTAGTTTTACAACCGAGCTTGAATAATTTTTCTTCGGGGAATTGTACCCCTGGTAGAGGGCCATGATGTTATTTACATATTCCATCGTGGCTTTTATCGGGGGAATCGTATTGTTGGCTTTTTTTACCGTGCCCAATCCTGCGTGATATGCCGCAAGTGCAAGCGGGATGTCGCCTTTGAAATTGTTGAACAATGATTTGAAGTGTTTGACCCCTGTGCGGATATTTTCTTCCGGATTCAGGGGATCGTGAACATTATAGAGGCGTGAGGTATCCAGCATGAGCTGCATGAGCCCCATCGCCCCGGCAACAGAGACCGCGTCCGGATTGAAATTTGATTCTATTTTTATAATGCATTTTACGAGATATGGATCGATCCCTTCTTCACGGGCAATGACATTGATCAGGTCATCGTATACGCTTGTGAGTTTTGACTGGTTCGCAGGTTGAGTTTCGCCTGAGTCTGTCTTGGGGGCGTATTCCAAATTATTGTAATATTCGATGGTGCCATCCGAATGGACTTTTTTATGTATCTTCCCAAATGCTGGTGCGAAGATTGAAAATGAAATGATTATAATGGAAAATGATGATATACATTTTAAAATATTCATATAAACTCTCAATGCAATTGTTTTATTTCTCACTTTTGTACACGGATTGTTAATGATAATATACTGTTATTATTAAAAAAAATGCAATAGAAATTCTTTGCAAGCTGTAAATTTTTATAGAATTAAAAAATTTCGGGGTGTATCAATCCATTCCTCATTTGCGAATTTACAGGGAGTTTTACAGACAAGAGCAGGATCGGGGCCGGCCCGGGCCGGTACACAAATTAGAAACTGATACTGATATATTGATAGGGCTCTGACCCTTGATATTGATAGGGCTCTGACCCCTGATATTGATAGGGCTCTGACCCTTGATATTGATAGGGCTCTGACCCCTCATACTCATAGGGCTCTGACCCTTGTTCTGAACTAATAGTTTTTCTCGAATCTGTAATTACATTTATTATTGAAATATCGATTTTAATAAAGCAATTGATTGACCTGCTTCAATGATATCACAATGTATTTCGTTTTAATTGTATTTTTTGTAAAAATAAGTATTACACAATCATACCATTTCAATAAGATCATTATTCAGATGAAATTGCATGTCGAGCGGGCGGCATTGAAATTGAAAAACTCAACAAGAGAATGTTTTTTTTGTCTGAAGCATTGTTGGGGGAGCGAATTAATTTTTGGGTACATCCAATTCATTTTTCAATTGTAAAGAAATCAATTCCCGACCGATTAAATGTATGTCTGAAATTTAATCTGCTCCCAATTGTTAAGCGAATCTGTTTTTACCGGACTTATAGCTTGTAACGAATACTTTAAAACATTTCATTTTATTCCCGCCTACGCGGGAATGACAAAAGAAGTCTTATTAAATCGTTAACCAATATAATATTACAAACCGTCGTCTTCCTCTTTTTTTAAAAATAAACAGCCAGCCTTTTTCTATAGGCCTCCTCGTAGAATAAAAATTTCTTTACGCATTCCTCAAATGTATTCCCCAATCTATTGAAGAAGTAATGCAGGGTGATTTCGAACGGGACATTGTTGTTTTTGTTAAGGTAGCAATTGATAAATCCAATGTCGTTATTACGCGGATCGCGTGACAGGCCTTTTCTTACAGGATTGTACCCGATATACCACAACAACCACAAAAGATATCCTTCCGGATTATCAGCATCCTCGATAACAGTTGATCCGAACCGCTCATTCCAGAATGCCCCGGTCTGATTCATCGCCCTATTGTACTTTTCAGCAATTCTCGCTTTGATATACTGCATGATGCGGGAAATAGTTTCATTCTCTTCGAAGGTTTTGATGATCAAATGAATGTGATTGGCAACGATTTCTGCTGCAACAAGCTCAAAAAAGTACTTCTCCTGGCACATTTTAATAGCCTCAATAAAATATTGTTTTCCATATTTGCCTTGAAGCAGATTTTTTTTGCCATGGCATCTGCTGAAAACGTGGTGAGTTAGTCCTTGTGCGATGTTTCTAGTTGGTCTCGGCATATTTTTCTCCATAAATTTTTACTATAAATGTTTACTATATATACGTATGAGGTTGGAGAAAATTAAAAAAAAAGTTGCGGGTCAGAGCCTTTTTTTGCTTTTTTTTTTATATTAGTCCTTGGGGTCAGAGCCGCAACGAGCCGCAACTAGTTCAGTTAAATATCAGACCCTTAGTGACTCATGCTTGTTATTTAATGCAATGAACCAAAGAGAGGGTCAGAGCCTCATAGAGCCTCATAATTATAAGTGTAGATAATAAAGTGTAGATATAGTGCTTTAATGTAACTGATATGCGAGGCGAAGCTCTGACCCCGATCCCCGATCCCCGATCCCGAGCCAAATCGATCCACAGAACTTAAACCATGAACTCAACTTCGGCTCTGACCCTCCGACAGCCCCTCCAACACCCACCCGCCGACCCCTCACCACAGCACCATCGACACATAAAGAATATCAAGAAGACCATCGTATACCCCCCACGGGGTCAGAGCTTCAGAGGGGTCAAAGCGTCCGAGGAGTCGGGGTCAGAGCCCTTAGCGGAGCCCTCAGCGCGAGTCGGGGTCAGAGCCCTCAGCGCGAGCCCTCAGCCCATGAAATAAACAGTATTTTTTTTATCTTTTGCATGACTGCCGACTTTTTTCATGCTAATCTAAAAAAAGTTATTTAAATGAATTAAATATTTAAAATATAATATTTAAAAGGAGCCTGACATTGAAAAAGGCAATTTTATCGTGTGCATTTTTGATGTTGTTTTCCACTGGGGCCATGGCGCAGATTTTTATTGACGTGAATGGCGCCTTTAATGGAACCCAGGATGCGAAATACCAGATTGGCGGCGGCGGCGCTCTGGGGTACGGTATTACGAAAAATTTAAATATATTATATCGAGGGATGTATTCAACTATTTCCTTGCCGACAAAAACCAGAACGATATTCCCACCGCTGACTTCAGATCGACCTTCCAGGGTTTATTCGCATATTTTAAATGCAGTAGGGGTGGAATATGTTTTCCCTGTTCTGAAAGCTCGTATGGAGTGGAAGAGTTCCCTTATGATTGGTTATTCAATGACAACATATAGTTATTCATATATAAAATCTGACACTATGGCGATACCGGCATTTTCTGAAATCAAAATTAAAGAACTGGAAGACAGCGGCGTCTGCTTCGCATTCTGGACCGGCCTTCAGTTTATCGCGACTCAATACATGGCCCCGTTCCTCGATTTCGGGTTTCATTATTCATATTATAACAATGAACTTGCAGATAAGGACATCTACGGTATTTCAGTGTTAATCGGCTTAAGGTTCTCGATTTACTGGAAAAACAGGTCCTTGTCATCTGATTATTGATAATTTATGCTATGCTAAATAAAAAAGGCGGCTCTGTTCAGGGCCGCCATTTTTAATTGTGCGCCCGGCATGGGCGCATGCTTGGCGGTGCA
>JBFZEZ010000512.1:0-11523 GCA_041306585.1 Spirochaetota bacterium
CCGAGGTAATCTTTCAACGGGAGTATAAAATAATAAAACATCTATGCAACTCCTTTGCCGGCAAGGGACGTTACTATCTCTTCCATCTTCATGGACCGGGACCCCTTGACCAGGACAACGTCATTTTCAGTCAATGTGCGGGCAAGAAAATCCGCCAGACTTGTCTTATTTACGAAAACATGTATTGAATCAACCTTCATGCCGCCCGCCAGCGCCCCTTCGGCGTACGCCCCGGCCATCTCCCCCCATACGCACAGAAGGCTGAAACCGTTTTTCGCCGCTTCAGCGCCGATCTCCCGGTGATACCGTTCGGCTGTTGAACCGAGCTCCTTCATGTCGGAGAGGACAGCGATCTTCCTCCGCCCGGGATACATTACCGCCGCCGAGCGAATGGCATAACGGGAAGAGAGCGGGTTCGAATTATAGGTATCATTGATGATGATGAACCCCCTATCTATCACCGAACTGCGGCCATCGACATTCACGAACCCGGTAAGCGCACCGGCGATCCGGTCTACGCTGATGCCGCATGCTTCGGAGACAACAACCGCGGCCAGGAGATTGTACACATTGTGAATTCCGAATAACGGTGCGTTAATGACGGTCCCCCGGTACACGAGCGATATACTGTCATCTGAAAGATTATATAAATCGGGGGAGACGTCGGCGTTACCCTGAAGCCCGAAGGTCATGAGCTTGAGCCCCTTCTTTTTCGCGGTCGCGGCTAAAATGTCGAAGCACTCGGTATCACGGTTGATGATCACAAGGCTGCCCGGGGCCATTCCGTTCATAATCTCCGACTTGGCGCGAGCCACGTTCTCAATGCTCCCGAGAAACTCGAGGTGCCCTTCACCCACATTCGTGATCACGGCCATATCAGGCCTGACTATCGCAGACAGGCGGTCGATCTCCCCCTCATGGTTCATCCCCATCTCAACAACAGCCATTTCATGTTCGGGAGTAAGGCCGAGGAGGGTGAAAGGAACACCGATTTCATTATTGAAATTCTTTTCATTCCTGAGCGTGCGCTTTACGGATGATATAATAGTGTATACAATTTCCTTGGTCGTTGTCTTTCCATTGGTTCCGGTAATGCCGATAACATAGGGATTCATTTCACTGCGGCGCCGCGATGCCATGGCGCCGAGTCCGCGAAGGGTATCATCGCACAGGATCACAGTGACGCCGTTTTCCCTGGCTGCATCCTCGCAACCGATTTTCATCGTCAGGATAGAGCTGATCATTTTTTCCCGGCATAATTTTTCAATAAACTCATGCCCGTCATGCTTTTCGCCGATAAGTGCGATAAAGAGGTTCCCCTCTCCCATCTCCCGCGAATCAGAAGTAACGGTATGAATGGGTGCGTCAGGGCTCCCGACGGTTATTTTCCCGCCGCACATTTCAGCAGCCCTGCCTGCGGTTGTTGAAAAGGGAACCCTCATTGCGCCTCCCTTTCACGCATGTACCGTTCAGCGATGTCGCAGTCGTCGAAATGCGTTTTGGTTGTTCCGATGATCTGATAATCCTCATGGCCTTTACCCGCTATCACGATCAGGTCGCCTTCTTTCGCAATGCGTATCGCATGGTGAATCGCATCCTCGCGTTCCACAATGACTGTGTGGTTTTTTTTCGCCAGCCCCGCGATGATGTCGTTTATGATTGCTTTCGGTTCCTCGGTGCGGGGATTGTCGCTCGTTATCACCACGATGTCCGAAGCCTCCTCTGCGATTTTCCCCATGATTGGTCTTTTGCCTTTATCGCGGTCCCCCCCGCATCCGAATACTGTGATAATCCGCGCGGGCTCAAGATCACGCGCCGAAAGAAGGAGTTTCTGCAGTGCGTCACCCGTGTGTGCATAATCAACGACAGCACAAAAACCGAGCTTCGATGGAATGACATGAAACCGGCCCGGCACCGCAGGAAGATTACGAAGTCCTTCCTGTATAACCTCGAAAGGCACACCCGCCTGGTCTGCAGCGGCAAGGGCGCACAATGAATTATATACGTGGAATCTCCCCGCTACCTGAAGTTCAATCAGTGCGCCGCGATGAGGATTATCCATGAGATAACGCACCCCCGCAACCCCGCTTACAACACTCGAAGGATCAGGACGATACTCGGCTGATTTCGAAAACCCGAACCCCGCAAAACGATACGAATAACGGGATCCCCCGTCGAGTATTTCGGCGCCGTAGCTGTCATCGGCGTTCACGACTGCTGCCTTCACCTGCTTTGCGCTCTGCTCTACGAGACCGAAAAGCTTTTTCTTCGCGTTGAAATAATTTTCGAATGTGCCGTGGTAATCGAGGTGGTCCCTGGTCAGGTTCGTGAACATGGCGACATCAAAATCGATCGAGTCGGCGCGGTTGAGATCAAGGGCATGAGAAGAAACTTCCATGATCACCGTATCGGTGCCGTCGCTTTTCATGGTATAGAGGAGTTCCTGCAGGTCCCGCGATTCCGGGGTCGTATTTGGCGCATCCATATTCCTGTCGCCCCAGCGGTAATTGACTGTCCCGATGACCCCGGGCTTTTGTCCCCACGCTTTCATTATCGATTCGAGCATGTAGGTAATCGATGTCTTGCCGTTCGTACCGGTGACCCCGAAGACCTTAAGGGAACGCGAGGGAAACGAATAAAAAGCCGCAGACACCGCAGAGAGGGCATGCCTGGTGTTATCGGAAACGAGCACATCGACCCCCCTTCGAAGAAGACCGGAAAACTCGCCCGCTTTTGCGGATGAGATAAGCACTGCGCCGGCGCCGGCATCAACCGCCCGCGAGACGAACGCATGACCATCGCTCTGCAATCCTTCAACCGCGACAAAAAGTGAACCCTCCCGCACCTTGCGGGAATCATATTCAACAGCAGTTATCACGGTATCCCCTTTTCCCTGGGCAAGACTGTATGCCCCCCCGGATTCTGCGAGGATGCCCTTTAGAGTCATCCGGATGTTTGAACCGCTACCTGCCATTTCTTTCCTTCACTGTGATGACGTTGAAATCCCGCGGCCGCAGAGGGACGAACCCATTCTCTTTCGCGTAACGTTCAACAGTATCCATATTCCTGAATTTTTCGATGTTGTACAAAAGCCGTTCATTTTCCTTCACAAGCGTCTTATCGATCATGACGTATTTCCGGTAATCCAGCTTTATTTTAACCACTTCTATGTTCTGCCAGATGTATGCCAGGACAAAGAGGGCAACAAAAAGTATGATAGCAAAATACTTGATGACCTACCTCCCTGCTGCCTGAAAGCGGCTGATGAAATTGCTCAGAGCCTTTCGCACACCCTGAGTTTCGCGCTTCGTGCGCGGTTATTTTTTTGAATTTCATCACTTTCAGGTGTAATCGGCTTTTTTGTCAATAATTTAATAAATGCGTCATTCCGGCACTGACAATGCTGAGGTTCAAACCCGCATATGCATCCTTTTGCCAGTTTTCGCAGGCGTTCTTTTACAATCCTGTCCTCAAGAGAATGAAACGAAATAGCCATCAGGCGCCCACCGGGGACAAGGGCTTTATAAGAATCCTTCAGACTTTCGCCTATTGCATCAAGTTCGTTGTTGACCGCGATCCTGAGCGCCTGAAACACCCTTGTCGCGGGGTGAATATTCTTTACATGGAACTTCCTCGGTATTGCCCTCAGCACCGTTTCCGCCAGGGCCGCAGTCGTTTCAATCGGACGTTCCTTCCGCACATTGCATATGACGCGGGCTATCTTCCGCGCCCACCGCTCATCCCCGAGACGAAAAATGACATCAGAAAGATCGCGTTCTAAATAATTATTTACGATATACCGTGCATCGATCTGTGCCGATGAATCAAGTCTCATATCAAGGGGTTCATCCTTGCTCAGAGCAAACCCTCTCCCCGATCGATCAAAATGGAACGATGAAATCCCGAAATCATATAATATAAAATTTACGCTTTCATGTTTAATGTGATTCATAATATCCGAAAAATTATTATTAATAAATTCAATTCTGTCACCGAATTCCTTTAGCCGTTCACGAGCAACATCCAGGATTGCGGAGTCGCGCTCAAAAGCGATGACCCGCAATCCCGGATATGTCCGCAAAAATATATTTGAATGACCACCTTCCCCAAGGGTACAATCAACAAAGGTACCGTTTCCGCCAAATTGAGATTCCTCAATAAATCCTGCAATCTCCCTCCATAGAACGGGAATATGGGCATATGCGGGATTTTCCCCCTCTTCAAGATTATGTCTCATTAAAAATTATGTCTCATTAAGCTAAACATCTTCCCCCCAATCCCTTTATCATTCCCGTGTTCATTACGTCTCTTTCTTTATATTGTCATTCCCACATTTATATTGTCATTCCCGCGCAGGCGGGAATCCTTCTCGCTAGACGCGAATTAAGGATCCCGCCGTAGTTTATACTCGCGCAGGCGGGTACGGGGATGACATGGGCCCTTTAAAACCCTAAATCATGTGCGAACGAATTCAACGCATCGCCGTCGGGCTTGTAGCTCCCGTATACCTCATCAGCCCATATCTCAATCCGGTTATATAAACCTAGTACCGTAACATCTTTCTTAAGTTCAGCATATTCCAACAGGTGCCCGGGTATTATACAACGCCCCTGCTTGTCGAGCTCGCAATCGCTCGCGCCCCCCAATAAAAAACGAAGCCGCATCCTGTTTTTTGGATCGGCCTGGGAGAGGGGGATGAGCTTATTCTCGACGAAATCTTTCCAATCTTCTTCACGGAAAGCCATAATGCATTTATCGAATCCATGGGTGATGATGAGCTTATTGATGACAGCATCGTCGCCAAATGCCTTACGGAGTTTGACAGGGATAGCAACCCTCCCCTTTTCGTCAAGACCCGGATGATATTCACCCATAAACATGATTTTGGTTTACCGCCAGCCCCATTTTTTGGAATTAATCAACATATTTCCCCACCGATCCCCACTTATAACCAATAAATCCAAAAATGTCAAGAAAAAAAGAATATTTTCATATATATTATAAAAAATTTTTACATTTTTAATTAAATGTGTAAATTAATTGGGAGAGTGGGAGCACGCCCTATGCAGGCACGAGGTCAAAAAAATGACCTGTTACAAGTTGTGTAAACTTTGTATTTAAAATATTGTTGACGTAAGCATATAAGAATGTATTTTGACATCTGACTTTTTGCGGGTGTAGTTCAATGGTAGAACTTCAGCCTTCCAAGCTGATAGCGTGGGTTCGATTCCCATCACCCGCTCATAAAAAAGGCGACATTGATCAATGTCGCCTTTTTTATGTTTTCAGTAGTTTAAAAAATAGTGTATATCATAATGAAGATGATATATATCTCAGCCGTGCCGCGACCGGCATCTACCAGGTACGCAAGCTCCCAGATGGAATAAAAAGTCCGGTACCTGAATAATCAACCCCTATATCCCGTATCTTCAGGGAGCCCCTTCCGCTTAGCGGAACTTACTGCAAGCTCATCACAGCGTTCGTTTAAAGGATTACCCGCGTGTCCCTTGACCCATACGAAAGTGACATCAAGCCCTGCTATAAGTTCAAGAAGTTCACCCCACAGGTCGGGATTGACCGCGGGTTGCTTGTCCGACTTGATCCACTTATTGGCGCGCCATTTTTTCGCCCAACCCTTTGTTATTCCATTAACTACATAGCTTGAGTCGCTGTACACTGTTATGGGTTTATCCCTGTATTCAAGCTCCCTCAGGGCAACTATCACCCCCATAAGCTCCATACGGTTATTGGTCGTGAATCTAAATCCCCCGGTGAGCTCCTTCATCTTTCCATCGTACACTTGTACTGCGCCATACCCCCCGGGGCCGGGATTGCCGGAGGAACCGCCATCAGTGTAGATGATGACCCTGTTTTTATCATTCGAATCATGGGCCCGATGGGTTTCAGGCAATTTTCCTGGAAGAGCGGGACTCATTCCCATTTCCTTAAGCCATTCCTCCGCTTCTTTATGTGTGACAAACCCTTTGTACCGTGCCCCTGCAAATCCGTCTATCTGGCGTTTGGCTTCGGGCCAGCTTGTGTAAATTCCGGGCTTTCTGCCCCGTGCTATTGCGTAGAATTTTTTTATGCTCATGACTGCATTCCTTAAAAAATTATTAACTCGACTAAAACGATTTTTTATATTACATGGGGAATCGTGTATATACCCGATTCCCCAATAAAAATGCCTAACTCAAATATTTAAACCTCATTTAACTATTCAGCATAATTTCTAATAACATAACATCTCTTTTAAAAGCCCCCTAAATCCCCCGGAGGGGGACTTGGGAGAGTGTAAATGTATAAGGATGTTAATTAAAAATAATGAGGTATCAAATTAATACTTTCTTAAAGTCCCCCTTTGGGGGATTTAGGGGGCTTTTAAGTTGGTATATTTGTATATTTAATTATATAAAATATTATTTACTAAATAGTTACAACCTCATGTATAATTGCCGCAATCTGTCAATCACCTGACAAACCGCACCACTGTCTCCACATGCGACGTGTTGGGGAACATATCAACCGGTTGGATGCGGTCGACCTTGTAGCCTGCTTTGAGAAATATCTTACAATCACGGGCCAAACTTTCGGGGAAGCACGACACGTAGACGATTTTTTTTGGACTGAGCCGCACGATTTGATCGAGCACCTCCGTCGAACAGCCTGATCGCGGCGGGTCAAGCAGGACCGAGGCGAACTCCCCTGTTTTGCAGTCCCGTAGTCCGGGGGCTGCGTCGCCTGCTTTAAAGCTCGTGTTGGTTATCCCGTTCGCCGCGCTATTTTCAACGGCATATCTGATGGAGTTCGCGTTTTCTTCAATACCTGTGACATGTTTGTACTTCCCCGCCAGGGCAAGGGCGAAAAATCCTCCGCCGCAGTAGAGATCGAGAAGGGTTTCCTTGGTGGATGGCTCAAGGAAGGTTTCAACAAAACGCAGGAGCACTTTGGCCTGACGATAGTTCGTCTGAAAAAATCCGTTATGGGGGATCCGGTAGCTCACTGCACCGAGGCGCTCTGTAATAAATTCAGCCCCGGTCAGGTGAAAATAACCGTCGTAGGTGGTTGCCCCCACCCCGCTGATTTCCGGGAATCGTTCCATGAGCATGCGCGCGAAGTCAGTCACCTTCGGATCATTCCGGGTTGCGTACAGATTGATACCAGCCGCGCCATCGGTGGTTGAACGGATATGGATCTGAGTAACCGGGGCGGGAATGCGCATGAGCTTTATCCCGTCATGGATTTTCCGGTTGAGCGGCATTTCCTGACAGCAGGTATCGATGGCGATGAGCTCGATGCTGTTTTCCCTGGTCATGCCGACGTGCCCTTTCTTTACGAGCAGCGACAGTTTGTTGCGGCAGGCCTGCGTTTCGCTCATACCCGCGGTTTTTGAAACAACGGTTTTTACCCCGGCGGTGCGGGCCAGCTCGTCACGAACGATGCGGGTTTTGATCTCAAGCTGTTTTGCATAGCGAACATGCAGCCATTGGCATCCCCCGCATCCGCGGTAATAGTCTTCACATGGCGCCGCCACCCGTGACGGTGACGGAGTTATGATGTCTATCAGCTCCGCGCTGCCGTATTTATTTTTAATAGTGAGCACCTTGATTTCAACACGGTCACCCTCGATCGCGCGATTGATGAAAAGGGTCTGCTGGCCTGACTTATAAAGGGCCATCCCGTGCTTGTCCATACCGTTTACGGTAACTTCCAGGATTTGGCCTTTATAGATTCCGGATTTCATTGGGTATCTCTTCCTTCTGTCGCAGGGTTGCATGGCCCTTTTTTTTGCGAACCGCGGGTTTTCCCGAATCGCACATCAATAAGGCCGATCCTAACGGTGGTTACCGATATGTCAATCAAAAGGAGAATGGGGGTCGGATGCCCTGCGTAATTATTTTCTTGCATTCTATATAATATCGTTGTACTTTATATAAACTGCAGGGTCTCAGATGGTCTGCACCGAATCACTCGTCATAAAGGAGGAATAGTATGCGTATAAATACATTCACACTCGTCCCTGTATTGATGCTTCTGGCATTTCCCTTCCTGGTCAATGCCGCCGACTGGCAGCCCCGGATTGACAAGGACGGCATACAGGTGTACACCCGCCCCGTTGAGGGTTCAAAATTTCTCGAGTTCAAGGCGGTCATGGAAGTCGCCGGATCGGTAAAATCCTGCCTTGCCGTCATGGACGACATCGACGCGTATATCGAGTGGGTGCCCAATCTCAAGGAGATGCGGCTGCTTGAGAAGACCTCGCGTGCCGACATGACGCTGTACCAATGCATCGGAGCCCCATGGCCGGTTTCTCCGCGCGACAGCGTGTTCTCCGTGACAACAAAAGAAGATACGGCAACACAAACAGTCGTCATAACATTTGTCTCAAAACCAGACCTTCTTCCCGAGGTTAAGGGGATTGTCCGCGTGAAAAAAATCAACGCACAGTGGATCATGGTCACCGACGAAAAAAAAGGGACGCTATCAATAACCTACATACAGCACAGCGAACCGGAAGGCACACTGCCCACCTGGGTGGCTAACGCATACGTAACCCAGCGTCCTTACAAAATGCTTTCCAACCTGCGGGAAATAATGAAGAAGCCGAAATACAGCGGCAGCGTCACCCAATAGCCTGGAGCAGCTTTGTTCTACATATTCCGGGAAATCTTCACCGGGACCGGCCCAACCCCCCATATCTCCTTCGCGTATTCACGGATAGTCCTGTCTGTGGAAAACTTCCCCATGGATGCGGTATTCATGATTGATTTAACCGTCCATCCTTTAGAATCACGGTATGCCTCGGAAACACGGTCCTGGGTGCGTACATAAGAATCGTAATCGGCGAGAATAAAATACCGGTCCCCATGCATCAGCAGGGAATCGATTATGGGCCTGAAAAGTCCGGGCTCTGACCCCGAAAAATATCCCCCGCCTATCAGGTCAATAACCCGCTGCAGGGAAGGATTGTTATTGTAGTATTCCCGTGGATTGTAGCCCTGCGAACGTTTTTGCCGCACTTCATCCGACGTAAGACCGAAGATAAAAATATTGTCAGCCCCCACCTCCTCCATTATCTCAACATTTGCCCCGTCAAGGGTCCCTATGGTGAGCGCGCCGTTAAGGGCAAACTTCATATTGCCCGTCCCCGACGCCTCGTAGCCCGCAGTGGAAATCTGCTCGGAAAGGTCAGCGGCGGGTATGATTTTCTCGGCGTTCGACACGCAGTAGTTAGGGATAAAAACGATCTTGAGCCTCCCCCCGATATCGCGGTCATTCGCGACAACTTCCGCAATCGAATTGATCAACTTGATAGTCAGCTTTGCGATATAATACCCTGGCGCCGATTTCCCTGAAAATATGACGGTCCTGGGCACGAAATCACCCCCGGGATTGTCCTTGATGCGATTAAACAGCGTGACCACATGCAAAACATTCAAGAGCTGTCGCTTGTATTCATGAAACCTTTTCGTCTGGCAGTCAAAAAGCGAACCGGCATCGACCGTGGTGCCGGTCTTCCGGTGGATGTATTCAATCAGCTTTTTCTTGTTATCCAATTTGACCGCCTTCCAGCGTTCCAGGAATTCCTCATCATGCACATGCCCGGCAAGCCCCTTCAGTCGGTCCAGGTCGGTGATCCAAATATCTCCGATCTTCGAGGTGATAAGGGAGGAGAGCCCGGGATTACAAAGTTTCAGCCACCGACGCTGGGTAATGCCGTTGGTTTTGTTGTTAAATTTTCCCGGCCACAGGTCATTGAAATCACCAAAAACATCTTTCTTGATGATCTCGGTATGCAATGCGGCCACGCCGTTGACCGAATGGCTCCCCACTATGGCAAGGTTTGCCATACGGACGTTTTTACCCCCCCCCTCTTCGATGATCGACATCCTGTTGACGCGGCCGCTGTCGCCCGGGTAACGCAGCGCGATCTCGGCGAGAAAGCGACGGTTGATTTCATGAATAATCGTCAGGTGCCTGGGCAATACCACACCGAAAAGGCTGACCGGCCATTTCTCCAATGCCTCGGGGAGCACGGTATGGTTGGTATAGGCAAATGTCTTCCGGGTAATCTCCCAGGCACGGTCCCATTCCAGCCCCTCCACATCCACAAGAATACGCATCAACTCAGCTACGCCGATGGCCGGGTGGGTGTCGTTCAGCTGTACCGCGACCTTGTCTGCAAACAGGTCAAAGCCGGTATGCATCTTTTTATATCGCCGTACGATGTCCTGGAGGGTGGCGGAGACAAAAAAATACTCCTGTTTCAGCCGCAGTTCCTTTCCTTCGAAGGTTTCATCCGCCGGGTAGAGAACTTTTGAAATATTTTCCGACAACGACTGGTCTGTAATGGCCTTTTCATAGTTGCCGTGGTTGAAATAATCGAGGTTAAACTCACGCGAGGACTTCGCCGACCAGAGCCTCAAGTTATTCACCGTGTTGTTCTTATAACCCGGCACAGGGGTGTCATAGGCCATTGCCATGATCGTTTGGGTATCCACCCATTCGACCTTGAGCTTTCCGGTCCCGTCCTGAAAAGTATTTTCCCTGCCGTAAAAATTAATCGGGTAGAGGTATTCCGGCCTGGGGAATTCCCATGGATTTCCATAGCGGAGCCAGTTGTCCGCTTTTTCGACCTGGTAACCGTCGATAATTCTCTGAAAAAAAATGCCGTATTCATACCGTATCCCGTATCCATAGGCCGGGAGTTCTAAGGTTGCCATTGAATCGAGAAAACACGCCGCCAGTCTCCCCAGTCCGCCGTTGCCGAGCCCGGCGTCCCATTCATTCTCACACATCTCTTCCAGGTCGCGGCCGTATTCCGCCAGCGCCCTGCCGGCAGTTTCGTAGAGGTTGAGATTGATAAGACTGTTCCCAAGGTAACGGCCCATGAGGAATTCCATCGAGAGGTAATACACCCTCTTCGCATCGGATTTATAATATGCCTGCTGGGTCTCAACCCAGCGCTCAATGAGTCTGTCACGGACCATAAGCGCGGCGCTTATGTAGTAATCATAATTTGTCGCGGAAAATTCGTCTTTGCCACATGAATACTCGATGTGGTTGACAAAAGAATGGAGCAGGGATTCGACGTCGATCCCCTGGAACATGTTGGTCGAAGGGGTAAGTTTCTGTTTCGGCATAGCGGATCTCCATTTCTTTTATTGTTGCGGGTTTATGGCCCACGGGTCAATGCGAAACCATGAGGAAACCCAGTTTTCAAATAATTATAGCATTTTTTAACTGATCTGTCAAGAGCAATACCTTTGCTGACGTTAAGTCCTTCTTCGGAAATTTTTTTTTTAAATGAAGTTTTGTTATTAAAATTAAGCTGAATTGTGGCTAACCCAGCTTCCAAAGGGGAAGTTTCAATAAATTCAAGTGAAAAATCTTCAACTAATAATTTGAATTTTCTTAAATTTTATTGTATATTATATAGTAGGGTTCATATGTGGGGGGGTGTATTATGAAAAAACTATTTGCGGTATATTTTATTTTAATTGGATCGCTTTTATCCTGCGG
>JBFZEZ010000513.1:0-7635 GCA_041306585.1 Spirochaetota bacterium
TGCAATAAGTCTCCATCTCTTTGTAATATATGCATGAGTTTTTTTCTTAAGGAGGACATTGTATATCTGCCGCGCCGCTTTTTCAGCAGGGGCCATCCAGAAAATTCCCTCCCCCTTGGCCATGTCTGTATCCACAAAACCAGGCTTAATGTCGGTAATAATAATCGGCTTTTTTGACTTGAGGGCTTTGAGCCTGAGTCCCTGCATGTAATTTGACATGTAGGCCTTTGATGCATCGTAGGCGGGGGCTTCTGCGCTCCCTATCAGGGCCGCGAGTGATGAAATGGCCGCGAAGTGGCCGTACCCCTGTTTTTCAAAATGGTTGAACAGTATGCCGGCACAAAGGGTGAAACCGGTCACGTTGACGTCGATCGTGCTTTTTTCAAGATTAAACTGCAATTCCGGATTTATATGGCCGGTGCCTGAACAATAAATTGCCAGGTCGACCCCGCCCAGGTCGTTTATCATCTCGTTAAGCCGCCGGCCTGCTGCTGAATTGGTCACATCAATCTGCTTAATGATGCATCTCCCCGAAAGTTCCTCTGCCAGGCTGTCGAGCAGGGGTTTCCGACGCGCAGAAATGCCCATGATGTAATTTTCGCGGGATAATATTTTTGCTAATTCCCTTCCGATACCGGAGCTCGCACCGATGATAATAGCTTTTTTCGCGTTCATATGTCCCTTGCGAATAAGTTATGTGCGTTTAAATATGTTTACCGCTTTAACAATACGCTTTAAAAGGGATGGTTTTTTTTCTGCTACTGGCATGCCGTCGATTTTAAAGTTGTCTCCGTACTTCTGGCTGTAATATTTGAGGCGTTCGTCCATGGATGCGCCGCGGTTGTTTTTTCCGCCTGTCGGCTTTCTGTTTTCTTTTACCGGCGCCTGTTGTTTCGGCCGTAGCTGAGGCTGCTGCTGCTGGGGCTGCTGCTGCTGGGGCTGCTGCGGCGGCCTGTTCTGCTGCTTTGGGACCTTCGGAATGGAGTGATGTGGTTTTTTTTCAGCCGGTCTCTCGACCGGTTTATGCCGCGGTGTCTCGCCGATTGAATGCCGTGATTCTCTCGGGTCTTTCGCGCGCTGATCGCGGCGGGGCCTCTCGTTCCCTTTGGGTCTGTGCCTTTCTGTAATGGATATATGGCGCGCACCCTGCCGTCCGCCGCGGTCCTTGTCCCTGCTAATGCTCACGCGCATGTCAGAGCTCTTGTCTTCGGCATACATTGTGTCATCGGCAAAGTCCACTAAAATTTTCATGTCGATGTAGGTTTCGATGTCCTCGAGTCCGTATACGAATTGTTCGCATACAAGGGAAACAGCTTTACCCGATTTACCAGCCCTCGCCGTACGCCCGATTCGGTGAACGTAATTCTCGGAGTATTCAGGTAGATCGTAATTGACAACGAGTTCCAAATCGTCGACGTGAAGCCCCCGCGCTGCAACGTCAGTCGCGATGAGATACGGGAGTCTTCCACTTTTAAAATCATCAATTATGCTGAGCCTTTTTTTCTGGGGCAGATCGCCTATGATATACTCGGCATGGAACCCGTTCATTTCAAGACGTTTGGACACCTCCATGGCCATGTTTTTTGTATTGGTGAAAATGAGAGCGTTTTTCGGATTGTGGTTTTTCATGATTCCGAGGAGGAGGCTCATTTTTTCGTGCCTTCCCACGTGATAGATGCGCTGGTCAATGTTTTCAACAACGATCTGGTCAGGGGTGAGTTCAATTTCGACCGGCTCGTGCATGTATTCAGCTGCGAGGCTTTTTACCTTGTCCTGCAATGTCGCGCTGAAGAGCATGGTCAGTCGCTCTCCCACCGGGGGCATCCTTCTTATCATTTTTTGAAGGTCAGGTATAAAACCCATATCAAAGAGGCGGTCTGCCTCGTCGATCACCAGGATCGATACCTGCTCAAAATTAAGCTTTCCTGATCGATTAAAATCAAGGAGCCGGCCCGGTGTGCCTATTATTATATCAACCCCGCCGCGGAGGATTTTTTCCTGGGCATCATATCCGACCCCGCCGTAAAAGGTCCCGAGCCTGAAGTCGAGAAAATAGCCGATTTTTTTTGCTTCCTTTTCGATCTGAACAGCAAGTTCCCTTGTGGGAACAACAATAAGGGCCTTCTGGCCTTTGAATTTTTCGCCGGTCAGCAGGAGCTGATAGATCGAGATAAGAAAAGCGGCGCTTTTGCCTGTTCCAGTCTGGGACTGAACTGCCACGTCCTTTTGTGCGAGGGTGTGCTCGAAGGTCCTTTCCTGTACCGGCATGCATAGCTCATAGCCTGCATAATCAATTCCCTTGAGCAGATTCTCTTCAAGGGAAAAATCTGAGAATTTCATTGGTATTTGTTCGTCTTCCATAGGTGTGTGTATTTCTGAATATTAGAATTAGTGATGTTATCTGTTCCTATAATAATCGGGAAAATATTGCAAGCACAAATTGTATGATCATGAAGTAACTGTGCATATTGCAGGATTTCGCAGGATGATCATCGGATCATTTGGATATTCTCAGAATCTACGCCTAATTGTCAACACGATAAAAAATATTATTACAGGAAAGACCACGCCGATGAGCAGAAGGCGCTGGGAGAGAAGGGCTTCGGGGTATAGCATACCGGTTATAGCAGTTCCGATTATGGCCCCGCCGAGGTGAAATTCGTGGCCAATATTGTCGATTTGTGCACGTATTCCATATAACGAGGCGAGGATAAAAATAATGGCATAGAGCCAGGCAGGGATCGGGATGGGTAAAGGGAACACAATGACGCTCCCACCGGGCACAAGAAATATGGATGCGAATATGATCCCGCATACGGCCCCGGAGGCCCCAACCGCGCTATATAATGGGTTGCGTCTCTGGAGGATGAGAGCTATAATGTCGCCCCCCAATGCGCTTCCGAAATAGATAATGCCGAGCGTCTGGGTGCCGAATGTTTTTTCTACCGGTCCGGCAAAGAAATAAAAACTCGTCATATTGAAAAGAAGGTGAATGACATCAGCATGGAAAAAATTTGATGTGAAGAGTCTGTAGAACTGACGGTCCCTGGTAATCGACTCTATTGAGAATACATTGGCTCGGTAAACTTCTTTATTGGTAAAACCTAAGATGCTCGCCGCAACAGTAACGGTAAGAATGATATACATACCGATCATCGGCTCACCCCTTTTTTTATTATTTTAAAGATCCCCATCTGTTTTGACCGGCGAAATGATATATAACGGTAAAAAACGGAATTGGTGTCATCGAATTCCTTGTGGGGATATGGTGTTTATCCCCATGTGTTATAATGGATTTTTGTTAAGTCGAAATTTGTCTTTACCGGCTTGTTTTCACCAGGACACCCGATTGGTATGAGCGCGAATGGAATAACGTGTTCCGGAATAGTGAGCAGTTTACGTAATCCTTCAACCCTGTCCTGCCGAGGGTAAACGCCGAGCCAGACGCTTCCGAGGCCGCGTGAAGTTACCGCCAGGAGCATGTTTTCTGTCGCTGCAGAGCAGTCCTGCACCCAGTATCCGACATGTTTTTCGAGGGAAAGGTCTCCACACGTAAGGATTGCAACGGGCGCCTGATGTAGCATTTCAGAATGGGGGTGGATCGCGGGTATGGCATCGAGAATGGTGCGGTCACGTATCACTACAAAATGCCATGGTTGTTCATTCCCCGCGGATGGGGCGCTCATCCCGGCTTTGAGAATGAAATCTATGTTTTCATCAGAAACAGATTCTGATGTGTATGCGCGAATACTGCGTCGTTTGAAAAATATATCCATCCATACCACCTCGTTTTGTGGGAATTGGTTCCTACTTCCCCGGACTGATTTTTAAATGGTGCAGGGCAGGACCTGCAAAAAAATAACTGGCTGGGGGGTGAGCCAGCTGTTTAAGCTGAGTAATTATATGAAAAATTTCAAGATATTATTTACAAAAATTGAAATAAAATGGGTATTTCGAGTTTAGAAATCATCCTGATATTTGAAACAATTTCCGGCCACCATTTTTTTATTGACGATCTCGCCGTCTTTTGGTATGTTGAATATATAAGTATGTAATCATGAGGTATAAAGTATGAAAATATTGGAGCGCGGACAAATTACTATTCCTAAAAAATTGCGTGATCATTATGGCATAACACCCTCCACCGAACTCGATTTTGTTGAAGTGAAGGATGGCATCTTGATTGTGAAAAAACATTCAAAAAATAATCCCTTCCGGGACGTCTACGGTATACTTCAAAAACCCGGTTCAACCGATGCCTATATTGAAAAAGTGCGCGGACGATAATTTATGATCACTGCAATCGATACCAACATCCTTATCGATATTTTTCTCCCTGATCCTGTCTTCGGGGAGTCATCTCTCGCGTCATTGGAAAACGCCTACCGCCAGGGCTCTCTTGTTATCTCCACTATAGTCTATGCCGAACTCGTTCCTCAGTTCCCTGACAGAGATACCCTTGATACGGCCCTTCGTAAAATCGGCATCACGATTAAGCCACTCGACATTGAAGCGGCATACACGGCTGGAATTCTTTGGAAACAGTACCGCGCGATTGGAAAAAAACGGGACCATATTATAACGGATTTTCTCATCGGTGCTTTTGCCCGACATCAAGCTGATTCTTTTCTCACTCGTGACAGGGGATTCTATAAGGAATATTTTAAAGATGTAACTCTGCTCTAATGGCTCTTCTTGTGCCCGCAAGGGAATATTTTAATCGAATTATTTATGGTTCCCTTATTAGTTACCGGACTCAGGCGATTTTTTTAAAACCCCCCTCCGTGGGGTTGGGGGGATGTATATAGATGTTTACAATGGAGGTGTTTAATGAATATAAAAAAAGTAAGCGACAGCACGATGATATCCATTCAGCAGATGATGCCGATGGATGCAAATCTTGCCGGGAACGTGCATGGCGGGGTGATCATGAAACTTATTGACAACACGGCCGCAATCACCGCATTCCGTCATACCCAGCGGAACTGCGTGACCGCTTCAATTGACAGGCTTGACTTTCATAGCCCCGTGTATGTCGGCGATTTGCTGAGGGTCACAGCAAGTATTAATTATATCGGGAAAAGATCGATGGAGGTGGGTGTGCGTGTTGAGGCTGAGAATGTATTGTCCGGCGAGATGCGTCATACTGCCTCCGCATACCTGACTTTTGTGCCTCTGGATGAAAATCATAAAGCAGTGGAAGTGGCGCCGATTACTTTCGAGACGGAGATTGAAAAGCGGCGCAACTGCGAAGCGCAGAAACGCCGCGAGCGCCGTCTCCATGAACGGGAGTTGGAAAAAGGCGACGGTTGTGCATCAGGAAAGCTTTGAAAGGCTTGCTTCTATTTTTGCCAAAAGGTCCCGGTACTCTTCACGCTTCCCTTTTTCCTTTTCTATGATCTGTTCCGGGGCTTTGCTGGTAAATTTTTCGTCGCCCAGCTTCCGGTCGACCTTCTCGAGTTCCGCTGTGAGGCGTGCGATTTCCTTCCCCAATCGTTCTTTTTCCTTCTCAATGTCGATGAGTCCCTTGAGGGGCATGTATATCTCCACTTCAGGGATGACTGCGCAGGCGTCGGTCCTGTCGGGCTTATACCCGGCGTCCACTGTGACGGTTTCTACTTTTGCGAGGGCCTGAATATGAACTATCTCCCTTTGAATCATGCCGGTTATCTTTTTATTTGAAGTTTTAAATACCACATTTGCTTTGCGGTCTGGCGGGATATTCATTTCACCCCTGATGTTCCGTATTTTATAGAGAAGTTCCTTGAAGAGCGCGGTCTCTTCAAACTCTACCGGGAAGTTGAACTCGGGCATCGGCGCAGGCCACTGGGATACGATGATAAGCCCCTCATCTTTCCCTTTGATGGTCCCCCATATTTCCTCTGTAATAAACGGCATGAACGGGTGGAGGAGCTGCAGCGATTTTTTCAGGATCAGGAACAGCACCTGTCTGGCGGTTGCCGAAGATTTTTTAAGGGAATCTTGTTTTGAGTACATCCTTTGTTTGGTGAGTTCAAGGTACCAGTCGCAGAATTCGTGCCACCAGAAGTCGTAAATCGCGTACGCCGCGTCGTTGAAGCGGTAGGCCTCAAGCGACTCAGTAAGACCCCTGATTGTATCATTCAGCCGGTGCAGTATCCACCGGTCAAAGGGTTCGAGGTCGGCCGGTTCTATTTTTTCAGGTGTAAATTCTTCACCGAGGTTCATGAGGATGAATTTCGTGGTGTTCCAGATTTTATTGATAAAGGATCGGTAACCTTCTATCCTTTTTTCAGAAAGAATGATGTCGCGCCCCTGGGCTGCGAACATGGCGAGTGTGAACCTGAACGCATCGGTGCCGAATTTATCCATCATGATGATCGGGTCGATGACATTCCCCTTGGATTTGCTCATCTTGTGCCCCTGCTCATCGCGAACCAGTGCGTGTATGTACACGTCGCGGAACGGCACGTCCCCCATGAACTTGATGCCGAGCATAATCATACGCGCGACCCAGAAGAAAATGATGTCGAAACCGGTGACGAGAACGCTCGTCGGGTAATATTTTTTAAGCGCAGGGGTCGCGTCAGGCCATCCCAGTGTCGAAAAGGGCCAGAGGCCCGACGAGAACCAGGTATCGAGCACATCCTCATCCTGTCTGATATTTTTTGATCCGCATTTTTCGCAGGAGCTGGGGTCGTCGATCGAAACCGTGATATGACTGCAATCGTCGCAATAAAAAGCGGGGATACGATGCCCCCACCAGAGCTGGCGCGATATGCACCAGTCTTTTATGTTATACATCCATTCGTAGTAAATTTTTTCCCAATTCTGGGGTACAAAGCGGATTTTTCCCTCTTCAACAGCCTTGATTGCCGGTTCTGCGAGGGGTTTTATTTTGACGAACCACTGTTTCGAAAGATATGGTTCAATGATCGTCTGGCACCGGTAACAGTGCCCGACCGAATGTTCGTGCTTTTCAATCTTGACCAGGAGCCCGGCCTTTTCTAGGTCTTCAACCACTCGCTTGCGCGCTTCAAAACGGTCGAGGCCTTTGTAGTTGCCCCCGTTTTCATTGATGTTTCCGTTTTTATCCATCACATTGATTTCAGGAAGGTTATGCCGCTTCCCGACTTCAAAGTCATTCGGGTCGTGTGCGGGCGTGATCTTTACAAGCCCGGTCCCGAATTCGCGGTCCACGTAATCGTCGGCAATCACCGGGATCTCGCGGTTCATGAGGGGGAGGATGACGGTTTTACCGATCAGGTTTGCATACCGCTCGTCATCCGGGTTTGCCGCGACCGCACTATCCCCCAGCATGGTTTCTGGGCGGGTGGTCGCGATCATTATGAAATCATTGGTACCGGTAATCGGGTATTTAATGTGCCAGAAATTCCCGTCGAGGTCTTTATATTCGGTCTCTATGTCGGAGAGCGCTGTTTCGCATCGCGGGCACCAGTTGATGATCCGGTACCCCTGATAGATGAGGCCGTCTTTGTAAAGATCGACAAACACGCGATGGACTGCCTTCGAGAGCCCCTCGTCGAGGGTGAAGCGTTCACGCGGCCAGTCGAGTGAGCAGCCGAGGCGCTTGAGCTGTCCCTGTATCTGCCCTCCTGAATGCGCTTTCCAGTCCCACACCTTTTTCTCGAAAGC
>JBFZEZ010000514.1:0-3564 GCA_041306585.1 Spirochaetota bacterium
TATTTTTATGCCATCACAACAAAAACTATCGGCGCCGAGGAAAAGCGGATATTCGAGCCGGAGCAGACGTACACCACGTTTGGGGTTTTCGTCAACGATGATGAAACACTACCTGTACATAATCTCCATGCGTCGCGCCTGGTAAATAATGTGAAATTGAGCTGGGACAAGCTCAACCCGAAGCCTGACAAGGTGATAAAAGAGTTTGTGATTCACCGCTCCGGGAACATCATCGAAAATTTTGCCCGGCTCGATAGCGCCCAGCGCCTGGGGACTGTGGACGGTACTATCACAACCTATGTCGACATGAATCCCGGGAGCGGCAGGTATTTCTACGCAGTCACTACGAAATACATGGACGGTTCCGAAGACTGGCGCCTGCTGGCGAATTTTAATTATACCACCAAGCTGATTACGATCGAGGGGATTTATGCCATACGATCAATAGATGCCCGCCTCTTGAAAAAGAAGATTGAGATTACATGGAGCTATAATGGCTCGATAGGGGAACGTATATTCCGTCTCTTTAGGGTCACGAGCAAGATTAAGAAGTTCGAAGAACTCCAGGAGGAGGACATCATTGCGAAAGTTGATGTAGAAAAGGGTGTCTATATTGACGAGAAGCCGCTATTCGGATTCTACTATTACGGCCTCGCACCCCTGCCCGGACAGCCTAACCGCGATTTCAGGTTCGTTGACGGCATTAACATCACCGTTGCGCCGGTGGAATATAGAAAGCCTACCGATGACGATTTGATTCCCGGGAGGTTCAAGAGCACAGACCCTGATTACAGCAGCGTCGATAAGATCCTCAAGCGCACCTTCTTCGTAGGGAAGTATCTGCTGGCCGTAAAAGAGCTCCAGTTTCTTGTCGAATACTCCGATAATTTACCTGAGATAGCGAAAGCCAGGCTTTTCATAGGGAGATCATTTGTCGAAATGAAGTCGTACACGAGGGCGCTTGATTTTTTTGTGCTCCCTGATGTGCGTCTGTATTATTCGGGAGAATCCCGGTTCTGGGCCGAATTTTCCATGGCACGTATCAGGAAGTAATAAATGCGGGGTCAGAGTTAATGAGAGCGTTTGCAGCCATACTTGGTTTATTCATGATGCTGGGGGGGGTCGGCATATATGCCTACTACGACAGCCAGGTGCGCCCGGATAAAGAGGCGCGAGAGCTCCTGGTCGAAGCGCGCATAGGATTCGAAAAGGCTTACGGAAGCAAAGACGAGATCAGCAATTCCATCGACCTCTTCTCGAAAATCATAGCGAAATACCCGGGGACCAAGGCCGCTGCCGAAGCCTATTTTTATATCGGGCATGGGTATGAAAAGTTAGGCTTGAAACGGCTTGCTTACCTGAAATATGTGTACGCGCTCAAGAACAACAGACACCGCAATGATGCACTCGATGGTGAAGTACGGACCCGCATTGCCCGCCTGCGTCTCGAAAGGAATTATAACGCTGAAGGGATACATCAGTTGTTAAGCGTCATCGGGAATTCCGACGATAAGAATTTTCGGGGCCGGGGATATACCGAGCTGGGACATGCATACCTGAAACAGGGTAAATTCGATGAAGCTCGCCGTATGTTCGACACGGCACTTATGGAAGACGGCGATAACGAGGACGCGATCCTCGGTAAAGCACGCTGTCTCATGAGACTCGGTCAGAGCAGCGATGCGTATACCGCGTATGAAAATTATTTTAAAATGTACAAGGATTATGATCCATACTTCGGCGATGTGAAGAAATCGTATGTCGACCAGGTGTTTTCTAGCGGCCGGCGTTATTATAAAACCGGGCATTACAATGCGGCCATTGGCAATTTCAAACGTCTGCTCAGAACATTTCCCGACGGGGCCCGTTCTGAGAGCGCCATCTACTGGATCGGCGCCTCGTATCTGGCACTCGGCAAATATGAAACGGCAATACATTACTTTGACAAGGTCATTAAAAATGATAATTCCGAAATGGATGAGGAAGCCCGATATAAAAAGGCACAGACGTACTTCATCGCGAAGCGTTATGACATTGCTGCGAGCGAGTTTCAGAATTATTTGAACAATTATCCGAAAGGGAAATATCTTGTTCCTGCGCGCAAATGGAGAGAAGAATGCGAGCGCGAGCTGCTCCACCGCGTTCAGATAAGGAAAGTCCCTGAATCCGACTACGAGATCGACGAACTCGAGCAGGATGAGGGCATTGAGAAGGATTATGAAGAGTATAAAAAGCTCCAGGAGAAAGATGATGCCGCCACAGAGAAGAAACCCGATAATGCGGAACCTGGAATAAAGCAGAAAAAGGAATTGAATGATAAAAAAAATAAAAAACCACAGGAACAGGAACAGGAACCGGTCGACGAAGATCTGCAGAAGATGGAAGAAGATGGTATGATCGATAAGGTCGGGAAAAATTTCCATAGAGAGAGCAACGATACCCTCGACAGGGAAGTCGCGGAATATACTAACATCAAAAACAAGGAAGATTCCGGGAGCAAAGGGATATTCCGGAAGCTGATCGATAAAATTGTCAAAGAAGAAAATGTGACCGAGTTATAGAAAGTAATAAAGTAAGCCCCCCTCGGGGGGGGGGCTGGTGAATAAATCTGAAATAATTATATTACATCAATTTGGCCGTTCTCCAACAGTTACCCAAAAATTCGAGGACTTTTTTTCCCGCCACACAGTGACCTTGATGGTCTTTCCAATCGGAATTTTACTAACGATATCAAGCAAGTCTTTATAGCTTTCAATTTTTTTATCATCGACATTTGTGATGACGTCCTTGATCTGGATGCCCCCTTTTTCGGCAGGGCTGTTTTTTTCGATGGAGCCGACCAGCGCCCCCTCCGGCTTGTTGAGTCCGAGTTCATTCGCGAATTCTTCAGTTAAGGGTGCAATCTGCACGCCAATATATCCGCGCCTTATTTTTTTATATTTTTGGAGCTGTACAAGGGTATCCTTAACCAGGTTGATTGGAATAGCGAAACCGATCCCGAGATTCCCACCGGTCTGCGAATAAATCATACGGTTGACCCCTATCACTTCACCGTCAATATTGATGAGAGGTCCCCCTGAGTTTCCCGGGTTGATTGATGCATCAGTCTGTATGTGAGACATCCCCAATTCATCAACAGACTTTCTTCCGGTTGCACTCACTATCCCCGAGGTGAGTGTCTTGTCCAGTCCGAAGGGATTGCCTATGGCTACAACAATATCACCTATTTGAACATTATCTGAATCGCCGAAATGCACCGGTTTGAATGTATGATTACCCTGGATTTTAAGCAGGGCAATATCCGTGAGCTGGTCGGACCCGATGATCGCCGCCTTGTATTCCTTATCATCAACGACAATTGTCACTGTGTCCATAGTGTCAACAACATGACGATTGGTGCAGATATAACCATCGCTCGAGATTATGAACCCGGTCCCGAGCCCCTTCTGCTTTTGTTTCCGGGGCTGCTTGGCCTGGGGATCCCCGAAAAATTGCCTGAAGAACGGATCGTCCAGGAATGGATTCATATGCCGAGTTTCAACTGTTTTTTCCGTGCTTATATAC
>JBFZEZ010000515.1:0-2720 GCA_041306585.1 Spirochaetota bacterium
AAGTATCTGCTTATATTCTTTTCTCTTTTCAAGTGCGCCGGCCAGCGCCATGAGTGTCTTACCTGTCCCGGCTTTTCCTGACAGGGTCACCAGGTGTGCGGAGCAATTCATGAGGGCGTCAAGGGCAAATGTCTGCTCCGCGTTGCGGGGCTGGATGCCGTGGGCCTTCTTTTTTTCAACCAGCCGCAGGGTCCGTGTTATCGGATCATAGCATGTAAGCCCGCTCTTGTGATCGTTTCTTAGTATGAAATATTCATTGGGGAACGGCTTGATGTTAAGTCCGGTTTCATCAATATTAACTGCGTTATCATGAAACAATATATCGATCAAAGAACCGGGTACATTCTCAATAAGGTTTTTGCCGGTATAGAGTTCATCTATGTTTTTGACTTTGTCGGTTTTATAATCTTCGGCTGGTATCCCGATGCTTTTGGCCTTCATGCGCAGGTTGATGTCCTTGGAAACGAGGAAAACCCTGTTCTTGCCGCATTTAAGGCTCAGGTTATATGCCATTGACAGGATGCGGTGGTCAGGGCTGTCCTCCCAGAATATTTGTTTCAGGTAATCGTCTTTTTTGATGTCGGTATTGACGATGATTATACCTCCAGTTTCAAGCTGAACGCCTTCGTTGAGGAGTTTATCACCGATCATGGAATCAAGCTCGCGTGAAAATTCGCGGGCGTTGAAATTAATGATTTCGTTTCCCTTTTTAAAATTGTCGATTTCTTCAAGCAGGGTAATGGGGATAACGACATTGTGTTCCTGGAAATTGTAGATGCAGCGGTAATCGTGTAAAACTACATTGGTGTCGAGAACAAAAATTTTGTTATTGTTGCTGTTTAGCATAAAAACCTTTTTTGTTGTTATAGTGTAAGGCCATATTCTGAGTATGCATAATTAATTTTTCCTGTAAATACATTTTTAATGCTTTTTTTTCAAAAACCGCGTGTGTGAATTAAACTGAAATATCGGTTGGGATGGTATGTGTGTCTTTTACTCCACCGCCATTAAGGTACATCCATGTACCAATGGCGGCGGCGACATCGTGTCGCCTGTTCCGTAAAAGACTTACATACCATCCCAACCGAAGATAACGTATACTTAATTTAGAATGATTTCATTTTTTATTTGAATGTTTTAATAAATTATTGATTATATGATCATTATCCCAATACCTATGGCGTTTAACGATTTAATAAGACTTCTTTTGTCATTCCCGTACCCGCCTGCGCGGGAATGACATGAAATGTTTTAAATCATTCGTTAAATGCTATAGTAACAAAGGCTAGGTATAATTGATATGAGAAGAAAAGAAAAACTGCTCACAGACCCGGCAGCCCTTGACGCGATTTTTGAGAGAGCACAGGTGTGCCGTCTCGCGTTTATTGACGGGTGCATGCCCTATATCGTCCCCTTAAATTTCGGGTATGACGGCAAGGCCCTCTATTTTCACAGCGCCCTTGAAGGGCGAAAGATCGACATACTGCGCAGGAACGCAGATGTATGTTTTGAGGTGGAAACCGATATTGAGATCGTTCCGGGAGAGGAAGCCTGTAATTTCGGGGTGCGTTACAGTTCTATAATCGGGAATGGGAAGGCTCATTTTATCAGCGATAATATGGAAAAACGGCATGCCCTTGATTATATTATGAAGAAATATACGAATAAAACAGAATGGGAATATTCAGACTCGGAGCTCGGCCGGGTTGCTGTTTTCAGGGTCGATATTATTGAAATGTCAGGAAAAAAATCAGGAGAAATATCAGGATAACATTAGAATCAGTGAAAAAAAAAGCGCCCTGAATGGTGAGCGCTTTTTTTGAATTATTTCAAGAAGCTTATTTTGCGCTCAGCCCGCCGTCAAGGGGAATGACTGTCCCTGTCATGTAATCCGAGGCCCTTGAAGAGAGGAACACCGCCAGGGCCTTGATGTCATCTTCTTCCCCGATTTTCTGAACAGGAATAAAGCCGATCATGGCATCGAGTATGGGCTTCATCTCGGGCTTGAGGAGATAGGCCATCATGTCGGTTTTGAAGAAACCGGGGGCAATCGCATTCACATAAATTTTATGTTTTGAAAGCTTTATCGCCAGGTTCATTGTGAGAAGGTTGATAGCCGCTTTTGACGAGTTATATGCAACTGCCGGATGGACTTCTTCCATGGACCCGCGGGCACCGTATACCGATGAAATATTGATTATTTTTCCTCCGCCCTGGTTCTTCATGATATTGGCGACCTTTTGGGAAATCATCCATGCCCCCCGCACGTTGACGTCGAATATCTTGTCCCATTTATCCTGGGGAAAATCGAGGGTCGGTGATCCCCAGGTTATCCCTGCATTGTTTACAAGGATGTCAATTTTTCCAAATTCCTTCATTGTCGCGTCAATCGTTTTGTTAATATCCTCTTCGACTGAAACATCCATCTGGGAAGCTAATGCCTTTATCCCCAGGGCTTCAAGCTCTTTCGCCGTATTTTCGCAGTTCTGTACTTTTCGAGAAGCAAGCATGAGGTGTGCACCAGCCTCGGCCAGCCCCGTGGCAATAAATTTTCCAATTCCGCGCCCGCCGCCGGTAACTATGGCAACCTTTCCTTTCAGATCAAACATCTCCTGAAATTTCATCATGTCCTCCAGATAATAACGATAAACTTATTGCGAGACTGAGTCTCGCACTCGCAGGGATCCCCTGCAGTAATGTTTTTTAAGGGGCTTTGCCCC
>JBFZEZ010000516.1:0-2730 GCA_041306585.1 Spirochaetota bacterium
ATTTCGACAAGGTAATCGAACGCAGGGGTACATTTTCTGTAAAATGGGACCTCACTGACGCAATTTTCGAAGGTGAAGGGCTCCTCCCCCTCTGGGTGGCGGACATGGATTTCGAGTCGCCGCGCGAGGTTGTCGAGGCCCTCACCAATAGAGCGGCCCACGGGGTCTACGGGTATACGGCCGCTCCTGAAGCCTATTACGAGGCGATGATTCAATGGTTCAGACGCAGGCATGATTGGGAGATTAAACCGGAATGGATTCTGTATTGCCCGGGGGTTGTTCCGGGGCTGAACAGCATCGTGCAGGCTTTCACCGATCCCGGCGACCATATTATCATACAACAGCCGGTGTATCATCCATTCATGAAGGCAATTGCCGGTAACGGAAGGGTTATCGCAAACTGTCCGCTTATCATGTCAAACAACCGCTATTCGTTCGATTTCGACGGTCTGGAAAAGACGATTAAGAAAACAAAGGCGCGTCTATTGATTTTGTGCAGTCCCCACAATCCCGTGGGGCGTGTCTGGTCGCGTGATGAATTGTTGAGGCTTGGAGAGATCTGCCGCGGCAATGAGGTGACCGTCGTGTCTGATGAGATCCATTGCGACCTGGTGTATAAGGGCGGGCGGCATGTTCCGTTCGCATCAATCAATGATGATTTCCTTATGCGTTCGATCACGTGCGTTTCACCGAGCAAGACATTCAACCTCGCCGGTCTTCAAACGGCAAACGTCGTCATCCCGAACCCCGAACTGAGGGAGATCTACCTGCGTCACATAACGGCATCTGCAACGATGGGACCGAATCTTTTCGGGATCGAGGCACTGATCGCGGCATACCGCTTCGGGGACGACTGGCTCGGGCAGGTGATGGACTATATCGCCGGCAACCTTGAGTATCTCAAGGGATTCATCGCGTCGCGCGGCCTCCCCCTTTCCGTGATTGAACCTGAAGGGACCTATCTCGTCTGGATCGACTTCAGAAAACTCGGGATGGACGCCGCTTCGCTGAAACATTTCATGCGGAATGAAGCGCGGGTCGCACTTGATGACGGCGGGATGTTCGGCGCTGAAGGCGAAGGTTTTAAACGGGTCAATATCGCCGCACCCCTTTCCGTTATTGCGGAGGCGCTAGAAAGGATTGAAAGGGGGATCAGGAGGACTCGAAAAGTTCCGTAAAAATGCACCCGAATTTTGAATATAACATGAAAAAACGAGGAATAACATGTTCATAAAAAAAATTTTCGTGCCGGCACCCTTCGTCGAAAGACTCGATAAAGAAAAAATCAAAAAGCTCTACCCCCTTTACCGCTGGGGGATGCTGGAATCAACTTTTATCGGTTATGCGGTTTTTTATCTTGTCAGAAACAATCTCTCCGTTGTCGCCAAAGAGGTCGAGGGCGCGCTTGGATATGATCATGCAATGATCGGAAATATCCTTGCAATCACAGCTGTGGCTTACGGGCTCGGAAAATTCCTCATGGGCGTGGTATCGGACCGCTCGAACCCGCGGTATTTTATGCCGCTGGGGCTCCTCCTGACCGCTGCTGTCAATTTCATCTTCGGGGCTGTTGAAAGCTACCCGCTGCACCTCTTCCTATGGGGGCTAAACGGGTTTGTCCAGGGAATGGGATGGCCACCGTGCGGCCGCACACTCGGTCACTGGTTTTCCGTTGGTGAACGGGGTACCGTTTTCTCGATCTGGAATTGCGCGCATAACGTAGGCGGGGGATTAGCGGGTATCATTGCAGCGTGGGCAGCGAGCCACTGGGGATGGCCCTCAGCGTTCTACATTCCCGGGATCATTTCAATCATCGGGGCTGTATACCTTCTCATCAGACTCAGGGACACGCCACAATCAGTCGGCCTCCCCCCGATCGAGGAGCACAGAAACGATTATCCAGCGTTACTTAACCATGACCATGAACGCGAACTTTCAACCCGCGAAATATTAGTGCATTACATTTTTTCCAATAAATTCCTCTGGCTTTTCGCTTTTGCGAATTTTTTTGTCTACATTGTCCGCTACAGCATGCTTGACTGGGGCCCGATGTATCTGTATGAAGTAAAAGGCGCCTCTATCAAAGGCGGGGGCTGGGGGGTATTCTTTATCGAATTCGGCGGAATACCGAGCACGATCATCATGGGGTGGATTTCGGACAAGCTGGGGGGACGGCGCGGCATGGTGAGCCTTTTGTGCATGATCCCGATCCTGGCCGCATTCATAGGGCTCAAGCTCAACCCGGCCGGGAGCTTATGGCTCGATATGATTTTTCTCGGCATTATCGGTTTTTTCGTTTATCCGCCTGTTATGCTGCTTGGCGTCGCAGCCCTCGATATGACGTCAAAAAAGGCCGTCGGCGCCGCTGCGGGGTTTGTCGGGCTCTTCGGGTACCTCGGCCGTATGGTTCAGGCCAAGGGACTCGGCTGGATGGCGGGAAACCCTGCGTTCGGGTGGGATGCGGTCATGTATACAATGTTCGGTACCACGGTCGTTTCGATCATACTCCTTGCCGCCACCTGGAAGATCAAGCCGCGGGGCTAACGCCGGTGCGATGTGAACAAAATGACGAGATCAACGATAAAGCGGCTGAGCCAGGCCGGGGAAAAGCACTGAAGCAGGTATGTTACACGGGCTCTGACCCCTGGTATAATCATATATCTTTTTTTCCTGATGCCCCTGACTATCGCATGCGCCGCATCCTTTACTGAAAGTGTGCCGGCCATCGTT
>JBFZEZ010000517.1:0-2638 GCA_041306585.1 Spirochaetota bacterium
ACGGTCGATGTCTTTTATCTCCGCCTCGTAATATTCACCTTCAGTCGTCAGTGAATTAATGTAAATGCGCGTCACCCCCTCGACAAGGACCTTGATCGTACCGTCAGGGAGTTTCAGGAGCTGCAGTATCTCCGCAACGGTGCCGACATTATACAGGTTCTCTTTTTCAGGAACTGTAATGCCCGCGTCTGTCTGGGTAACAAGCACGATAAGCCTGTCGCCTTTCATCGCCTTGTCAAGCGCGCGCACCGACTTCTCTCTGCCGACAAACAGGGGTATGACCATCTGCGGAAAAACAACAACATCGCGTAGGGGGAGTAATGGATATGATTTACTGAAATCAACTTTCTTTTTCATAGATTCCTCTTACACTTACCACTATACATAAGCACACACGGTATTGCAATTGATCGTGCGGTAGGGGAACCGGCGCGCACTTACGCCGATTTCTCCTGTTCGCGATACACGATCACCGGGGCTTCCTCCCCGGTTACTGTGGCCTTGGAAATCACTACTTTTACAATATTTTCGCGCGATGGAATATCGTACATCAGGTCCAGCATAATTTTCTCGAGGACCGACCTGAGCCCGCGGGCCCCTGCTTCGCGTTTAATCGCAATTCCGGCAATTTCATCGATCGCGTCGTCTGTAAATGACAAGTCCACTCCTTCAAATGAAAAGATCTTCTGGTACTGTTTCAAGAGTGAATTCTTCGGCTCGGTCAATATACGTTTTAATGCATCCACATCGAGATTATCCAGGACCGCTATGACAGGAAGTCTCCCTACGAATTCAGGGATCAGACCGTATTTAATCATGTCCTCAGGGATGAGATACCTGAGGACATTATCTTCGCTCAACTGTTTCTGGGTCTTGATTTCGGCGCCGAAACCCATGGTCTTGTTCCCGAGGCGCTTCTTCACAATCGTGTCGAGCCCGACAAACGCGCCCCCGCACACGAAGAGGATATTTTTGGTGTCAATAGTAATGAACTCCTGGTGCGGATGCTTGCGTCCTCCCTGGGGGGGGACGTTAGCCAGGGTACCCTCGATAATCTTAAGCAGGGCCTGCTGCACGCCTTCGCCTGAGACGTCGCGGGTAATTGACGGATTTTCTGATTTCCTCGAAATCTTGTCTATCTCATCAATATAGATAATCCCTATTTCAGCCTTTTTAACATCCCCGTCGGCGTTCTGTATAAGCCTGAGAAGGATGTTTTCAACATCTTCGCCGACATACCCGGCCTCTGTAAGCGACGTTGCATCAACGATCGCAAAAGGTACGTGCAGAAAACGGGCCAGGGTCTGAGCCAGTAAAGTCTTTCCAGAACCGGTAGGACCGGTAAGCATGATATTGCTTTTGTCTAATTCAATGTCGTTTTTCTTGAAATCGGTGTGGCTATATATTCTCTTATAGTGATTATATACAGCCACGGCAAGCACCTTCTTTGCCTCTTCCTGACCTATGACATACTGATCAAGGACCATTTTAATGTCTTTCGGTTTCGGCAGGTTCAGCAGGTTCGGATCAATCTTTGCTTCATGGTCCTCTGCAATAATTTCATTGCAAAGTTCGATGCATTCATCGCAGATGTATACATCAGGGCCTGCCACGAGTTTCTTCACGATGTCCTGGCTTTTTCCGCAAAAAGAACAAAACAGGCGGACTTTTTCATCCTTCTTTTTCGATGTCATAGGTACTCCTTGATGTTATTTCCTTTCAATGACCTTGTCAATGAGGCCGTACTCAAGGGCCTCCTGGGACGTCATGAAATAGTCCCGGTCAACATCCTTCTCGATCTTTTCAATCGGTTTCCCGGTATGAAGGGCATAAATCCCGTTTAATTGTTTCTTGGTCTTTATTATTTCACGCGCATGGATTTCAATATCAGAGGCCTGCCCCTGGAAGCCGCCCATGGGCTGGTGGATCATGATCTTTGAATTTGGAAGGGCCGAGCGCTTCCCCTTTGCACCGGAGCACATGAGCAGTGAACCCATTGATGCAGCCTGTCCAATGCAGATGGTCGCAACATCAGGCTTGATATACTGCATTGTATCGTAAATCGCCATGCCTGAAGTGACGATGCCGCCGGGTGAATTAATATAAAGATATATGTCCTTATCCGGATCTTCAGCTTCAAGAAAAAGGAGCTGAGCAATGATAAGGCTGGATACATGATCATCGATCGCTTCACCAAGAAAAATGATTCTATCCTTAAGGAGGCGGGAATAAATGTCATATGCCCGTTCTCCCCTGCTTGACTGTTCTACTACAATTGGCACTAAACTCATAAAAATCTACCTCTCATGCTTTTTAATAATGATTCATGAGCTATTAAAGCAATGGTCTGATCACCATGGAATTTACAGCTATATGAATATATTATATGTATAATTAACTTCTGAAATGTAACAGTAACCGGCTATTTTTGTTGTCGGCAGATTACATATCTAAGATTTACAATAACATACGTTCAACCGACAAAAAGTTCGATATCGCCACAATAGTGCCAGAGTCCTCAATATTCAGCTTATTATTTATATAAATATATAAAAAATATACAAAAATACAAGCATTAACTTTGATCACTCAGCTTTTTTATCGATGTTGCTAATGAATGAATCAAGAGAAACCGGTT
>JBFZEZ010000518.1:0-7722 GCA_041306585.1 Spirochaetota bacterium
GTTGCGTTATCGGCAGGTTTTCCAGTGGCACTTAAAGCCTGTTCTCACGAGATCCTTCATAAAACCGAAAAAGGGGTGATCTTTCTCGGCCTCACAAACGAGAAGGCAGTGAGGGATGCTTTTGAAAAAATAAAAAAATCAGCCGGCCACACAGTCCCGGTCCTCGTGCAGGCGATGGTCCATGGAAACCGCGAACTCGTTGCGGGAATGACCAGGTTCCCCGGTTTCGGACCGTGCATTCTCTTCGGGCTCGGAGGAATATTCACTGAAGCATATCACGATACAACCATACGCGTCGCCCCCCTCTCGGAAACTGAAACGGAAGAAATGCTTTCAGACATTCGGGCTGCAGGGATACTCGGGGAATTCAGGGGGATGCCGAAGGTCAACTCTGGAGCCCTCGGCAGCATCCTGACTGCGCTCGGCTCAATTGCATTGCTTCACCCTGAAATATCAGAGATCGACTGCAATCCGATAATGATACAGGGGTCAGAGCCGGTTGTGGTCGATTCGCTTATGGCGTTACATAAAGCATAAATTTAAATCGAACCGCCCTACCCCTCTCCCCGCTCTGAAACCCGGTATGGCGAAGGGAATGAAAAAAAAGAAATTAACGGCTGTCCAAATGATCACGGTACCGATCAACAATCTTCCCCGCTGTGATCACCCCACCCGCGATAGAGGGTATGCGGAATGTCGAGGAGCGAAAGAACGCGGCCTACGGTAAAATCAACTACATCGCTAATTGTCTCAGGGAATGTATAAAAACCGGGAACAGGCATGAGGATATCCCCCCCCACGTTTCTCACGCGAAGCATGTTTTCAAGGTGAATTGAGGAGAGCGGCGTCTCCCTCGGGACAAGGATGAGCCTTCTCCTTTCTTTTATCGCAACATCGGCAGCCCGCGTGATGAGTGAATCCGCATAACCGTTCGCAATCGCCGAGAGGGACTTCATTGACGCCGGCACGACGATGACCGCTTTAAATCCGGAAGTACCGCTTGCAGGCGGGGAAAAAAAATCGTCGTTTGCGTATTCACTGAAAAAACCGGATTTGCACACACACCCGCGTTTTTCAAGAATTTCCGAGACAGATGCGTTTTTCTTTGCTTCCCGCAATATCTCAAAGGCAAGCGTTCGCCGTCCCGCATCAGAAACAACAGCTGCAACCGATCTCCCTGATTTCAGGAGTTCCTCGATAAGACGTACCCCGATGATTGCGCCGCTCGCCCCCGTGATGGCAACAATGTAGCTGTCATGCATATATCTTCTCCTCCGTCTGTTCAGCGTTCACCGCGTCAGCCGAATAATAATTATTCGAGTCAGGCATTTTATTGTATTTTTTACATGATAAATTTTTTTTGTAAACAACAATAAAAAAATAAAAAAACACTTGACGCTTTTATGGTATTTTTGTATATTTGAACTAAATTAGTATAAAAGTTCAAAATCAGTATGAATACAGAAAAAAGAAAAAAAATACTTGAAGTTGCCGAAAAGCTTTTTAACCGCTTCGGCATCAAAAAAACAGCGGTGGACGACATCGCAGAAGACGCCAATGTCGCAAAGGGGACAATATACAACAACTTTGTCAACAAGGAAGGCATCCTCGCAGAGCTGATAAAAGAAAAAATCAGCGCTCTATCGGAAACTATTGACGAAAAAAACGCGAAGGCTGGCAATGCGCATGCAAAGCTGAAAAACGCACTGTTTGAGAGAATAAAGCTTTTCAGGGAAACGCCGTTCCTGACTGACAAGTATTTTCTTCGGGACCACGGGCTGCAGTCCGAGATCATCAGTGAACTCGATAAAAATTCCAAAAACATAATCAGCAAAATAATCGCGGGCTCGCCAATCGGCAATAAGGCATCAACTGAAAAAAACCGGATAACTGAAACGATCCTGTATACATTCAAGGGGATTGAATCCTCCATTCGCACTACAATCGATGCATTCTTCATTGAAAAAATTGAAAAGGACATAGATTATTTCCTGAATCTCGTGTTTCCGAATGAACCCGGGAAAAAAAAACGAGGTGACAAATGAATCTTACATGGAATGAAATTATAATCCTCTTTTTCCTCTACTCGATTATGGGATGGATAATGGAAACCATCTACCGGAGCGTTTCAAATGGAAAATTATACAACCCGGGCATGCTCACCGGTCCTTATGTGCCCCTGTATGGATTCGCCGGGGTACTCCTGGAATTTATTCATTCGATAATCCAATACGAGCCGTTATATGTACGAGCAGCGGCATACTGCATAATCATAACGGCAATCGAATATGTAACGGGAGAAATCATATGGTTTATATTCAAAAAAAGGTGGTGGGACTACTCTGGGAATATACTGAATTTCCGCGGGCACATCTGTCCCAGCTTTTCGATCATGTGGATGCTGCTTGCCCTCTTTTTCGAAACATTAATATTTCCCTACTGCAAAATGTTTATCAGCATCGTCCCGGACCATACAATCATTCGGCTTGACTATGCCGTTGTTATGATCCTTTCAGTAGACGTCCTGGTCTCCAGCAGGGTAATAGAAAAAAACGGAATGAAAATACTCACAATTGCAAGAAAATATTTTATCCAACGCTACCCGGGTATGCAATTAAACCGCATCATGGTCGGCCAGATGGACCTCCAGGTCCCGGTAAAATTTTTAAGCCGGATCAACAACGGGATGAACAGTTCCATCCAGAAATTCAGCAACCGCCGGACTGTTGATATAAAAAGGATGTTTAAAAAATATTCATTTAAATTAAACCGGCTGCGGGCCAGACTCCTGACACTCAGCGATAAAAGGAGCAGTAATGCGGAAAATAAATAATGCCGTTATCCATGAAATGAAAACCCATAAGGAAATCAGGGAGATACTTGAACACCCTGAATTCCTTTCGATGAAAAACTTCAGGCATCACGGGGACGTGTCATGCCTGGAACACACGATGACTGTTGCACGAATTGCCTATACCACAGCGAAAAAAATGAAGGCGAACCATATCACAGCAACACGCGCAGCCCTGCTCCATGATTTCTACCTCTACGACTGGCATACCGACAGCCCGGGCTTTCACGGCTTCAAACACCCGAAATCGTCCCTGAAAAATGCCGAACGCTATTTCAGCCTGAACCCGATAGAAAGGGAAGCGATTATGCGCCACATGTGGCCGCTCACCCCGGTCCCCCCGCGTCACCGGGAATCTTTGATCGTGACCTACGCCGATAAACGCGCCGCTATCGGGGATTACATTAAAGTCTTTCGCCGCTTACTGAAATTAAACTTCGGAAAAAACAGCCTGAAACAAGTCCCTATAATACATTCACCCCGCCAATAATCTTCTCGATCACGCCGGGGATTTCCCGAAAATCACGGACGATCCACCGGGCGCCGGCGATTTCATGTTCATGGATTGACCCGAATGAACATGCGATGAACGGTATTCCATTGCCGCTTGCGGCATTTCTATCTGTTATTCGGTCGCCGATCATAACGAGGGGCGATCCTTCCGTCACATTGTCGCGGTAATATCGAACGAGATCTGTTTTGTCCCTGATTGTATCATCGAGGTACATGAAGGGAGGGGAAAAATATTGTTTGATATCATACGTCTCAAGGACAGATTCGATATATTCTTTCCTTCCATTTGACGCAGCCAGCATGACACACCCCATTTCATGGAGCGATTTCAAAGTTTCCGGGACACCTTCCATTATGCGCCCTTTTTTTCCGCGGATGAGCAGGGAAAGGGTGTCATTGCACGCATCATTGATTTGCTGCTGATTGCCCTCACTCAGGTCGGGAAATAAGGTCCTGAATATAATCGGGATCGGTATGCCGAGAAGCCTGACGATCTCGTCAAAACCGGGAAGAGGGACGTGAATCTCAGGATGAGAGCTCATAAACAGCTCTATCCCGAGCCGGAATCCTTCAACAACTGCGTCTGAAATGTCGAAGAGGGTGCCGTCGATGTCAAATGCGAGATATATTTTTTGTTTCATTCATGAATCCGGGATTGCAGTAAGGATGCACCCTTATTACAATTCTACGTTAGTTGTGTCAATCAATTCCTGGGCCTTTTTGGCGAGCAGGTCTGTCATTTGAATAATGGATATGCTGGATTCGGCGACATTCTGCGCAAAATTTGTCAATTCCATAACACGGGAATTGCTTTCCTGCATTGAAATCCGCTGTTCGTTGGTCGCAGTAGACACAAGTCTTGACAGAATATCGAGGATCTTCGTTTGTTCCACAATCTCCATGATTTTCTCCCCCTGTGTCCCCATCGCGGCGCTGACATTGTAAATCCTCTCATTAATACTATTAACAACCTGAAAAATCCCCTCTGTTGAATCGCGAGTCTCATCCATAAGCTTCATCCCCCGATTGATGTCACCGAGGATCTTCGTCATCTGCGTTGAAATCTCCTTGGAATTGTCGGCAGTGGCGGTCGCAAGCTTGCCGATCTCATCAGCAACAACCGCGAAACCCCGGCCATGCTCGCCGGCGCGTGCAGCCTCGATCGCAGCATTAAGCGACAGGAGATTGATCCTGTCGGTAATATCATTGATCACCTGGACGAAATTGTTGATCGAGTTGCTCCCGTCGCTGATAATCTTCATCATATCGATCATCTTGCCCAGGTTGTCTTCGGTCGTCCCGGTGGCATTAAAAATGTCAGTTACAGCGTTCAGCACCGTTTGATTGGTCTCCTGCACCTCATCCTGGCTGTGGCGAAGGGCGTCAATATTGCCCGAGACTTTTCTCCGCTCATCATCCTGGTCGTTAGCCGATGCATTGATAGACTCACTGGCGGCATAGAGCTGTTCGTATGAGGCAGCCATCTCCTCGGTAAGGACTGTTTGGGACTGCGACATCTTGATAAATTTTTCCCCGATTACTTCCTGGTTTTCGCTGATCTTCATAAGTTCCTGCGAAACCCCCCTCACTTTCTGGATAATATTTTCAAGGAAGGCCGTTCTTTTTTCAATTTTCTTCTTAACGGAAAATAATTCAAGGTTTATCTTTTTTATGCGAACCGCGAATCCTGCTGAAAAAAGAAGCATCTGCATGAATCCGCCGAAAGAGACCCCATGCCGGGTAAAAACATTTGCCGGAACAATTCCGAATAATTTGAGAAAATATAAAATGAAACCGATGAACAGGATTGACCATGCCATAATATAATATGCCACATCATTGCTTTTATAATACATACCGCCTGCCCCAATTGCAAACAGAAGAAAGGAATGAAACAGAAGAACTATCACAACACTGATGATACTGATTTGATAAGGAACAAACAACGAGACAGCAAATATTACAGCAGCGATCACTCTGACGACAAACAACATACGGTCGATGCGGGGCATAATTTTCGGTACATTCATGAAATCCTGTACAAAAATTGAACTTGTAATAATTACAAGTGAAACAGCCAGCGGGACTGCCCCCATCGCCAGCCATGGCAGCGAAGGCCACAGGTATTGGAATGCAAACCCGTTTTCAACAATAATGTAAAGAAAAAATGTTAAACAATAAAATACAAGAAGGAGATATCCCTTGATCCTCGTGATGATATAAATTGAAAGGTTATAAAAAACGACAAAGAGAATACTCCCCATGATTATCCCGAGAAGTATCTCCTGACCCCCATTGATGCTCACAAATGCATCTTTTGCAACGATTTCAAGGGGAACAATCAGAGAATCATGACTCTCCACACTGAGGTATATGCATTTCTCGTCCAGGGGGATGAGTTCAATTGGAAAAACAATATTGCGGTGCTTTATGATCCGGTCAGCAAATGAAAATTTTCTCCCTTGCGTCAATGCAGTGAATCCCCCTTTTTCGCCAGGGAGATACAAGGTCACCTTATCGAGCAGGGCATAGTCGACAACGAGAAACCAGTCTTTGAACTTTATCTCTGCCGGAGCAAGGGTAAATTTCAGCCATATCGTCGAGCTCGTATACGCGAAATTCGGCACCGCATCTGTATTCTTTATAAACTGATTCCGATATCCATCCGTAGAAACATCGTTTATTGTCAGTTTTTTATCGGGATCTTTTAAATATTCAATCGCAGACCCGGAAATCTGGAGATGTCTGTCATGCTCGCCGATACTTACAACATCAGCGGCATATGCGTTCAATCCGGAAGGTATGATACAAATGAACAAAAGATATGTGATTATTATCCCAATAAATCTGAATATTGAACTATATTTTTTAATCATTTTTGTTCCTATAAAATATTATATATAATTAATTATATTTGTCAAATTGAAAAAAAGACATTCAAAAATTTTTTTTGACCGGCGTGGATACGTGATTGACCGGCGTGGATACGTGATTGAACGCGTGGATACGTGATTGAATGCGTGGATACGTGATTGAATGCGTAATACGTGATTGAATGCGTAAAGACGCAAGATTTTGCGTCTCTACGTCTCTGCGTCTCTACGGCGTCAATTGCGTATCTACACGCTGTTCAGAATTATTTCTTGACTCTTGCTGAAATATCTCATTAATAGGCCAATGGCAAAAATTATTGAAAATCCGCTCAATACATCGGTCTCAATTGGATCCCTGACCCTCAAAAATCCAATAACCGTTGCGTCTGGAACAGCGGGGTATGGCGAGGAACTTTCAGGGTTCTTTGATATATCCCGTCTTGGCGCCATTTTCACCAAGGGCCTTTCCATAAAACCGCGCGTGGGGAACAAGGGAAACCGGATACTTGAAACGCCTTCAGGGGTCCTTAATTCAATCGGGCTTGAGAACGTCGGGCTGGAAAAATTCCTCAAAGAGAAACTCCCCTTTCTTGTTAAAATGAAGGCGACCGTCATACCGAACGTAGCCGGCCATTCAGAAGATGAAAACATTGAACTATGCAGCGTACTCTCGAAAACCCCCGGTATCAGCGCGATTGAATTAAACGTCTCGTGCCCGAATGTCAAGGAGGGGGGAATGGCCTTCGGTACAAACTTGGCTGTTTTCAGCAGGCTTATTGAAAACACTCGGAAGGTGACCGCATGCCCCCTTATCGTAAAACTATCCCCGAATGTAACCTCCATTGCTGAATTCGCCCTCCAGGCTGAAAAACTGGGAGCAGACGCACTATCCGCGGTCAACACATTCGTCGGTATGAAAATAAATATCAAGACAGGCCGCCCTCATTTCATCAACAAGGTTGCCGGATTGAGCGGACCCGCCATAAGACCCCTTGCTATCCGGGCGGTATACCAGATATACGAAAAGGTCACAATCCCCGTTATCGGCATGGGGGGTATAGCAAACCTTGAGGATGTGATCGAATTTACTATGGCCGGGGCCTCGGCAGTTTCTATAGGCACAATGAATCTTGTCGATCCGTCAATTGCCGTGAAGCTTATCGACGAACTGGAATCATATCTTCAAAAAAACAGAATACAAAACCTTAAAGAGATAATCGGAACCGCTCACACCGGTAAGGGACTGTCTCAATGTTCAACCTGAACAGATGATTACCGGCCCGAACAACCCCGGATCGGAAATTAATAAACGTACATTTCAATCGTGGAGTAACCATCATGAACTTCTGGAACAGCAATCTTAAAAAAGCAGCGGAATATATCCCCGGTGAACAGCCGAACAGTTTCGACTCTATCATAAAACTGAATACTAACGAAAACCCTTTCCCCCCCTCCAAAAAGGTACTTGAAGAGCTGAAAAACGCC